>MHSF01000021.1:992-45925 GCA_001822695.1 Candidatus Taylorbacteria bacterium RIFCSPLOWO2_02_FULL_44_35
CTCCTTCCTGCAATACGATAACATCCCCTGGCATTACCACGGTATCTGGGACTATAAGTTCTTTTCCATCTCGCAATACAGTTGCCGAAGTTTCGGCAAACTTTTTCAAAGCAAGTAGGGTATTTTGCGCCTTGCCCTCCTGAATTGTTCCTACAATCGCATTAAAAAGAAGCACCGCAAAGATAATCGAAGCGTCAATAACTTCTCCCATCGCAAAAACAATACCTGCCGCGGCAAAGAGAATATAAATCAGTGGACTTTGAAATTGCCGCAAAAAAATAAGGAGCAGGCTGTCTACTTTCCCTTCGGGAAGTTTATTGAATCCGTATTCTTGAAAACGCTTGACCGCTTCTTCTTTTGTTAAACCGCGTTCATGAGAATGGAGCAAATCAAGAACCTCGGGGACTGTTTTTGTATGCCACCCCACCTGCGCCGAGGCTTCGGCGGGCAGGGAAATTTGTTGCATTATTGCCATAGAATTATTTGATCAGATCCTCAATTGCGACATTAAGAGCTTTAGCAATTTTACTCACCACAAAAACCGACGGCTTTTTAATAACACTTGTTTCAATCTTGGTAAGTGTTGTATAAGCCACATCCGCCTTACGAGCAAAATCGTCTTGGGAAAGCCCTATTTTTTGTCGCAATTTCCTTATTCTTTGTCCTAGTTGATTACTTTCCATATATTGATAACATATAACTGTTGCTTATTTTCGGACGCAGTATTATACTAACAGATATGAGGACTTTTTTCAAAGTTATCGTTACAAATAATCCCGCCCGAATACTTGGGGGGCTGATTCATTCGTTCAGTTTCCGCTCGAAAAAAGTTCGCGCAAAGGCTACTATTTCACCGCCAATTGGGAAAATGCAAATTTGAAGAGGTCAGCTCGCGGCGCGTTTCGCGCCGCGAGGTTGAGCTTTTTTTCTTGCAAAATTCCAATTGGCGGTGTTTTTTGATTGATGTTCGAACTTTTTTTGAGCAAAACCCCCAATAAGGAAGCCAGCCCCGCCACTGCTCGACAAGCTCGCCACCCCGCAAAAAAGTTTTCTTCACAATTTTTTATTTGCGCGCGCCGATTTTTTTCTTCTAAAAGGAAAAGAAAACTTTTGTGCGGGGTTCTGCTCTGAACGAGCAGGACGGCGGGGCTTCGGAAATTCAAAACAAGGCGGCTGAAAATTTATTCTCTAGTACCTTTATAACCCTTGGGTACCAAGGTTATCAATCCAATTTTTCCCTTTCCATCAGACTTGTTCAGAGTCTTAACATTATCACTAAAATCATGACTTGTTCCGTAGAGCATAGGTATTACACCATGCTCCACTTTTTGCTCCGATGTCGCACCCTTGATAAGCTCAACAGCAAAGTTTTCTCTAGCGTCCAACACTTTTTCTCTATGAAGTTGTGCATTGATTATATTATATTGCATCGCAACCTCTCCATATTCCGCACTAGCTTCTTTCGATCCTTTGTTTGCCAATTCCGCTAATTTGCCAAGTTTATCGGCAAGTGGAGATAGGACCGCTTCTCCTTTTCTGATTTCGTCTCTTATTGCCGATGATTCAACGGGAGCAATTTTATATTCACCATCGATAAATGTTTTCATCGCCGCCCCCTCTTTTATCATTCGCTCGCCGACGGATTGCATATCAAATGAACCGAGTTTTTGCCTGCAAATATTTTGGAGTGCAGAAAGTTGATCGTTGCTTATCGAGATATTATTTCGAGAAAGTTCAGAGAGTTTTTTTGACACTAGATACTCAAAAGAAGTTCTGGCATCTCTCGGTAGTTCATTTTGTGCCGGCAAACCGCTGATGATGTCAGTCAATTTTTTAACTGCTCCTTCGTTGGTTTCGACCGATATAATTTTGTTCCTCTCTGAAGAAACAAATTCGAGAAATCCAGCACTTTGTTCGTCATATCCCTCTGTAAATACGACAGACGCAACGGCACCTTTTTCTTTAAGGGAGAGCAATAATTGTTCAGCATCCTTATTGCCTTTCACAATAACATCGTGCGCCAGCATATTCAGCAACTCGGCCGAGGGAGTATTTGCAGTAAAAGAGTGCGTATATCCGATATGTGCTATATATGGACCATTACCATTAGGCACATCGACTTTTAGATCAAATCCAGCTTTTTCTGCTTTTTCTTGTAGACCGCTTTTCAAAACATATTCTATGGTCTCCTGCTCCTCTGTGTGTTCTTCGTATTTTTCATAAATCATTTTGCCACCAAAAGTAAGCACCGCACCGGCTAACAAAATTCTTAAATACTTTTTTGCTCGATCGAGAGAATTTTTTGTTTTGCTACCAGGTTCTCTATCAAAACGAGCCATTTCCTCTTGATGTTCAAGAAGTTCTTTTGGTAAGTCTGCTTCTGGCTTTGTTAGCTCGTTACCCCCAATTTTAGGCTCATTTTCTTCGGGGTTGTGAGTTGGAAATTTTTCCATGATGTAATATTAGCAAAAATTACAATTTAAATAAATGGGAGTTGTAATAATTTTTAGACTTTCAATTATTTCAGCCGCCTTGTTTTGAATTTCCGAAGCCCCGCCGCCTGCCGAACATTCTCGGCAGAGACCCGCAGAAAAATGTTCTCTTCCATTTAGAAGAAAAAATCTGGCGCGCGCAAAATCAGAAATAGCGGAGAACATTTTTCTGCGGGGCACGCGAGCGGAGCGAGCGGCGGCGGGGCGGTTCAGTCCTCGTCCGGATGTTCGTCAAAGTAGGTTCGGATTTTAACCAAAAGGTACCGCCAGTCAGGATTTCGCAAGTGTAAAGAAGATGCCTCGCGGCGCGAAACGCGCCGCGAGCTGACCTCTTCAAATTTGCATTTTCCCAATTGGCGGTGGGGGTGAGATTCGAACTCACGACACCCTTTCGGATGTGACGGTTTTCAGGACCGTTCCGTTAGACCGCTCCGGCACCCCACCAATTTTAAAGTCATCATACCATAAATTTTACATTTTACATTTTTCGTTTTACTCTTGCGTTATGAGATATTTGGGTATTGATTATGGGATGAAACGAGTGGGCGTGGCGCTCAGCGACGAAACCGGCGAGTTTGCTCTGCCGTTCTCGGTTTTGCCGAACGGTGGAGGACTTTTGACCGCTATGGCGGGAATTTGCCGCGATAAAAATATCGGGGCGATTGTTTTGGGTGAATCCAAAAATTTCGCCGGTGAAGATAATCCGCTCCAGGAAAAAATTAATCAATTCAAAAAAGCGCTGGAGCAGACAACTGGCTTGCCGGTGAAACTGGAGCCGGAATTTTTTACCAGCGCCGAAGCGGCGCGGCTTCAACTCCGATACCCCGACGGCCGTCGGAGGGCAAACAAAATGTTAGATGCCTCGGCCGCCGCCCTAATTCTTAAAAGTTTTTTGGATAAGTTTTCGCAAAAAAAGCCACCGGTGAAAGTGGCTTGATTGAAGAGGAAAGCGATTAGGCCGCAATGGCGAATCGCCGTTCCTCGTGTCTGCCGTCTGGTTCATATCCGGTGATGAATTCCGGATATAAAGACGCCACTACTTCTGTGGCAGTCGGCATTTTACTGCCGAGAGCGCCGAGAGCAATGACGAATTCAAACTTTCCGATGACCGGAGGCTTGCTGTAACAATTCTGTCTGATCAAAGAGCAAGTGAGGTGGAATGGGTCCACCAAGCCCAACTCCCAACACCGGCGTTCATCATCATCCCTGTTGATGATTGTGTGGTGTTTGATGAACTCTTCCAGTTCTCGGGCAAATCTTTGGAACTTTTCGAGTGGGCCGCGAACGGCCTCTCTTTGAAGTTCGGTTATCTCAATAACGGCGGTACTTTTCATAAGACCTTTCTGTTGTCCTAACTAATTCAATGTATAGCAAATCCACTTTCAAATGTCAATGGTGCATTGGGGATAATAAATGGTGTGATATGATACAAAGTCAAATGACCTTTTTTGAATTTTTGGAGCCAATGTTTTTGATAAAAGCCGCTGGTTTAATCGGCGTAATCATCATTGTTTTTGCCGAATCGGGTTTGTTTTTCGGTTTTTTCTTTCCTGGTGATTCATTGCTTTTTACTGCCGGTTTTTTGGCGTCGCAGGGAATTTTGCCGATTGGTTGGCTAACGCTGGGTTGTTTTTTCGCCGCAGTCGCCGGCGATTCGGTTGGTTATGCTTTTGGCAAGGCGGTCGGCGAAAAGTTTTTTACCCGTGATGATTCTTTCTTTTTCAAAAAACGCTATGCCGAGAAGGCGCGGCTCTTTTACGAAAAACGCGGCGCGCCGGCGATTTTTTTGGCACGCTTTGTTCCGATTGTCAGAACTTTCGCGCCGATTGCCGCCGGTATCGGTTTGATGAAGTATCGGACTTTTATTGTTTTCAACGTGGCCGGCGGTCTGGTTTGGTCTTTCGGCTTTATTCTCACCGGCTATTTTCTGGGCCGGACGGTGCCGGGTATTGACCAGTATATTTTGCCGATTGTTTTGCTGATAATCATTATTTCAGTTCTACCCGGACTCTTTCGCCTCCGCCGTTGAAAGTTGTATAATAAACAGGTGATTGGGAACGGATTTTTAAAATATTTTCCGACGCCGCGTTTTTTGGCCCAGCCGGCCGTCGGTTTGGCGATTTCCGACCAAGCCGTTAGGTTTGTTTTACTCAAGCATTTTGACGATGGTGGTTTGAAGCCGATTATTTACGGGGAACGGCTACTGCCGGCCGGCGCTCTTTTGGGTGGTGATATCGCCAGAGCCAAAGAAATTATTGAAATCCTCAAAGAGTTGAAAAAGGGTTGGCCAACCCCTTATGTGGCGGTTTCCGTACCGGAAGAGAAAGCTTTTTTGTTTAAGACCGAAGTGCCAATGATGGCTGAAAAATATATCCGCGGCAATTTGGATTTGCATTTGGAAGAATTCGTGCCGATTGCCTCCCACGAGGCGGTATTTGATTTTGAATTAATCGGGCCGTCAAAAATTAAAACCGACTCGTTGGATATTGGAGTAGCGGTTTTGTCGCAGAAAATCGTTTCTCATTTTGTTGGTGTTTTGGAAGTCGCCGGTATCAAACCGCTCTCTTTGGAAGTTGAACCGCAAGCGGTGGCTCGTTCACTTATTCGTCAGGGCGACCAGAGGACGGTCTTAATCATCAATTTCGGCGGCGTTTCCACCGGTTTGGCAATTGTTGGTCACAATGTCGTCCAATACAGTTCCACTTTGAATATCGGCGGCAACACCTTCTCTTCCGCCTTAAGAAAATCAATCACAACGACCGACAAGGAAGCCGACGGCAATATCGAAAAGTTTTCTTCCTTGCTCGGCACGCTTTCCGTGTTACGCGACGAGATCAATCGGCTGTTGGTTTATTGGAGAGAGCACCGAGTGTTGGCCGATGGTGGCACCGGAAACAAAATCGAATTGATAATTCTTTGCGGTCGCGATTCAAGCATCAACGGTTTCAGGGAATATATTAGCGCTAGTGTTAATTTGCCAGTAACAGTGGGCAATGTTTGGGCTAACACTTTTTCTTTTGACGATTATGTGCCGTCGATTCAATTTAGTGATTCTTTGGGTTATGCCGCCGCCATCGGTCTGGCTCTGCGCCGTCCCAGCGCTTAAATTTTTTTATGAACCTCTTGCCGCCAAAAGAAAAAATAGAAAACCAGCGTAATTACTTTTATCGCTTTTTGGCTGGTTTAACCGGTGCGGTCTTGGCGAGTTTGCTTCTTGGTTGCGGTTTGCTTTTACCATCATATATTTTGATCAAGGCCAAGCAAGCGGAGCTTAAGGCAAATTTGGTTTCGCTTAAAAATTTGCGCCAAGCGGACGGCGGCGAAAAGGTTTATAAAATTTTGGAGGCAGCGGACCAAAGGGTTGATTTTTTATTATTCCAACCGGCTCCGTCTTTAACGGCGGCGGTAAAAGAAATTTTAGTTCGCCGGCCGGCCGGCGTGAAAATCACTGGTTTGACTTATCATCCGCAAGCGGACGCCGCCGGTCGGTCGGTGGCGATGGCTTTGACCGGCGTCGCCGCCAGTCGGGAAGCGATTGTCGCTTTTGTTAAAGAACTTCAAACCGAGCCGTCTTTTTCCAGTATCAATGTGCCGGTGTCTAGTTTTGCCAAAGGCCGGAATATAGAGTTTTCTTTAACCTTAGTCCAAAATGAAAAATAACCGCTCAAAAATTTTTCTGTTTGTTTTGGTCGCCGCCGCGGCGGTGACTGCCGCGGCGGCTTATGTCTGGTTCTGGCGTTCGGCCAGCGCGGCCAATGACGAAACCTCCTATATCCGTGGCGACATTGAATCACAACTTAAAAAAAATGAAATCACCGGCGCTTTGGAAAAGTTGGTCAATGATACCGAAACTGCCCGTCGGCAAATTGACTCTTATTTCGTCGGCGCCGACCAGACCGTTGACTTTGTAGAATACTTGGAATCATTGGCGCGCGCCGCCGGTGTTAATTTTACAATTGTCTCGTTGGGGGTCGATCAGGCCAAAGACGATTTCAAGGACCAAATCATTTTGCGCGGCGAAGTGACTGGTAACTGGTCGCCGACGATGAATTTTTTGTCGTTTCTGGAAAACGCGCCCTACCGGTTGGACTTGGCGGATGTGGCCATCACCAAACCGGAGAAAGTTGATTGGGAAACGAAAATTTTAATCAAGGCGTTTCAGCTTAAAAAATAATTTTTGCTTATGAATTTTTTCGGAAAAATTTTGAAAAAATATCGGCTGTTATGGGAAAACCGTTATCATTTTGGCAATGACAGCGCCGCTGATTGGTTGGTGATTGTCTCGGTTTTTGCTGTCTTGTCGATAGTTTTTATCGCGTTGGCTTTTTACCAGTTTTCCAGTTACCGGAAAGGTAACACAGCGAAACGTTTAGTAGTAGCAACTTCCACCGCTGTTTTGTTTGACCGGGCCAAGCTTGATGCGACGGTGGAATATTTCGCCGAGCGAAAACAAAAGTTCAATGAAATCAAAACCACCAAGCCGCGCTTCGCCGACCCGTCAAAATAATTAACGACTGATTAATCCAGCCCTTGTTCTTGCCCAGGAATACGAAACGCTTGAGTGCTCGCGGAAGATTGAACGGAAATTGAAAAAGTTAAAGAGGAAGGATTATATTGAGAAAATGGTCAAAGACGGTTATATTAAAATGACCCCCTCGTAGTTCAATGGATAGAACCGCGGACTTCTAAACCGCTGATGGGTGTTCAATTCACCCCGAGGGGACAATAAAAAGGTTTAATCATATGAATTTAGAAAAACCAAATTCTGATAACAAACCCTTTTTAATGGTGAATAAGATTTTGGGCGATTAGCTCAGTTGGCTAGAGCGTTCGATTTACACTCGAAAGGTCGCAGGTTCAAGCCCTGCATCGCCCACAACACAGGACTACGCAATTTTGGAGAAGCGGAAATGCGGAGAGAAGTGTTGCGCTTAGAGTTAGAACTGGGGCTTGGTTAATTTTTTATGAATTTGGTATAATGTCTAGCATGAGTATTTACTTCTACGTGATAATAACGATTACGGCCTTCGGCGGATTATCAATCGCCAATTTGATTCACCGCAAGAAAAAATACGGCCACCCGTTGATTTGCCCTATTGGCGCTGATTGTGACCCGGTAATTTACAGCAAATATTCTCAACTTTTTCGTATTCCTTTAGAGACCGTCGGCGCGATTTATTACACCATTATCGTCCTAACCTACGGCGCTTTCCAAGTTGCGCCAGGCCTGCATTCGCCCGGCGCGGCGCTGGTGCTGCTCGAACTCACCACTGTCGCCCTGCTTTTTTCAATTTACCTGACCGGTATCCAAGCTTTCGTTTTGAAACAATGGTGTACTTGGTGTCTTTTTTCGGCTGCCATTTGCCTCATCGTCTTCTTAATTGAATTCCAATTTGCCGGCTTTTTTGATATTGTAAAAGTCGCCAAACAATTATTGGCAATCACACTAGAAATCTAATGGGGTTGAGCGTTATTTGTTAAAATTAAACATTGGTTAAATTTCTAACGGGATGGAAACCAAAAAAACTATCGCCTGGCAAACTCTTGAATATCAACTGCGCGCCCGCAGCGGCGATTGGTTTTGGGCTATCGGCATTGTCGCTGTTTCACTTGCTATTACCGCCATCCTGTTCAAAAATTTTTTGTTCGGCATTCTGATAATTATCGCCGCTTTCGCTTTGATTCTCCAAGCGGTCAGAAAACCCCGGCTTATTCAGTTTACCATCAAACAAACCGCCGTCGTTGCCGGCCAAGTGGTTTATCCTTTTTCATCATTGGAATCTTTTTGGCTTGATGAAACAAATCCCGCCGATGTTCGGCTGCTCCTGAAATCAAAAAACCTTACGGCGATGCTAATTGTCATTCCGCTCGGCGATACCGAGTCGCAAACAGTCAAAGATTTTCTTGCTCAATATATCAACGAGGAAGAACTCCACGAGCCCTTGGCCCAAAAAATTATGGAAGCGTTGGGTTTTTGACGAATTAGTTTTTAGCTGATAGCTTTTAGCTGTTAGGACTCCCCGTCGTTCAACGGATAGGACACTTCCCTGCGAAGGAAGAAATGCTGGTTCAATTCCAACCGGGGAGATTAGATAGCTTTATTAATAAGTTTCGCCAACCGAGATTTTTTGCGGGCAGCGGTATTTTTCTTTAAAAATTTGGTTTTGGCGGCCTTATCTATCGCTTGGTAAACCATTGGCAAAAGCGTTTGGGCTTCTTTGTTTTTTTTTTCTTTAATCAGCCGCTTGATTTTTTTGACGGCATTGGTAACAGCATTTTTTCGGCGCAAATTAAAAACCCGCTTTCGGGCGGCTACTCGGATTGCTTTTTTTGCTGAACTGGTTATCGCCATAATCTTGTAACTCGCAACTTATAACATGTAACTTAAGACAAGAAAAATCCTAGCAAGAACTCAAAGAAAACGCAAACTTATGTTACAAGTTATATGTTACAAGTTTCGTGATATCATGTCTTTATGATTTCCTCGCTTAAAGGAATAGTGACGGGCAAAGATCGAAAATCGCTGGTGGTGGAGGTCAGCGGTGTGGGCTTGCGGGTCTTCAGCGCCAGCGATACTTTGACCAAAGCCAAAAAAGGCGCGGCGGTCGCTTTATTTACTCACCTCGCCGTCCGCGAAGATGCACTGACACTTTACGGTTTTACCGATAAAGAGACCTTGGAATTTTTTGAATTGCTCATTGGCATTAGTGGCATCGGACCGAAAACCGCTGTGGCAATTTTGAATGTTGCCAGTCCAGAAACTATTCGCAAGGCAGTGGCTTCCGGCGACACTTCCTATCTCACCAAAGTTTCTGGTATCGGCAAAAAAACCGCCGACCGAATTGTCCGCGAACTGGAAGATAAAATCGGCGTCTTGGAAGAAGGGGCGAGTATTTCCGATGAAGTGGACGCGGTGGAGGCCTTGCGCTCACTCGGCTATTCACAAAGTGAAGCCCGCGAAGCGCTCAAAAAAGTACCTCAACTGGTCATCGGCGCCGGCGAGCGCGTCAAAGCAGCGTTAAAAATCCTAGGCCGGTAGCTGTATTGACAATGTCCTTACATCTGCTAGAATAAAGATCATTAACATTAAATAATAAAAATATGTCTTCAACCTTATCAATTCGCATCAACCCTAAAACCAAAAGGGCGGCGCAAAAAACTCTGCGTTCGCTCGGTTTGGACTTGTCTGCTGGTGTCAAAATGTTTCTGGAACAAGTTGCCACTACCGACTCTATCCCCTTCTATACCGCCACTGGAACTGGCCATAAATTGCGCCGCGCCAGCATCTATCGAAAGGAAATTGCTGAAACCCTTAAGGGGGGGAAAAGTTATGCAACGGCTCAAGAAATGCATGTTGATATTCTTAAGGATAAGTGATAAATGTATATCACCAGACCAACAAAACAGTATCGGAGGTCATTAAAAAATCTCCTACGGTCAGGTTCTTTTGATGATAACGAATTGCAAAAAGTAATTGACACTTTGTCTTGCGGTAAAATGCTGGAACTAAAGTATAGAAATCATAAATTACAAGGTGAGTTTTCTGACTGCTTCGAATGCCACCTCAACAATAACTTATTGTTCATCTATCGAATTGATGAGAAACTCAAGATCTTAAGCATAATTGACATCGGCACTCATTCCGATTTGTTTGAATAAAAATTTTAGGGAAATGAACAAGATTTTAAATTTTTTAAAAAAACTCATACCGCGAAAAATTTTTCCATCAATCTTTGTTTTAATCTCCAACTTTCACAATGCGACAAAAGCCCCAGATAGGAAAACAAGTTTCTATTATTTATCATCCTAAACATTCTATTTTTAGTTCTTGTCCGCAAAACCACCCGATGGGGCAAAACCACATAGTCAAGAAAATCCGTTCCCCGGTGAATCTTCCGAACTATTGTCTTTCGGTCATGTAAATCCAACAAAAGAAATTCCCGACAAAACTTTTTGATTTCCTCCGCCCACTCCAATAAAATCTCGCGCGATTGATGTAAAATCACAAAATCATCGCAATAACGAATATAATATCTTGCTTTTAATTCATGTTTAATAAACTGGTCAAGCTCATTCAGATAAATGTTAGCGAATAGCTGACTGGTAACATTGCCTAACGGCAAACCTTTCCTATGCGAATACTCAAAAGAGCAAACGATTTTCTTAACAAGGAATAGCAACTTTCTGTCATTTATTTTCCTTGCAATCAACGAGAGTAAAATTTGATGATCAATTGAATCAAAAAACCTCTTGATGTCGCATTTCAAGACAAAGCTCGTGCTTCTGTGATTCATTGAAACTTTCCGAGCAAAAACAACGAACCTTTTTACCCCAGAGTGTGTTCCCTTTTGGAACCGCGACGAATATAAATCGTGAATAAAACTCGGGTCAAAGACTTGGTATAGCTTGTGATAAACCGCTTGAAACAAAACTCGGTCGCGAACACTCGCTTTATGAATAATTCTTGGTTTGGGATCGTCTACCTTAAAAACAACATAGGGGTCATTCCGCCAATTTCCCTCCACCAATTTGCGATGTAATTCAAAAATGTTATCCTCCAGGTTAAGCTCAAAAGCAACGACATCGGGTTTCCTTCTTTTCCCTCTCCGAAAATCTCGCCAGGCCGCAAATAAATTATCGAGCGAAATTACATCATAAAAATCACAACTATGACGCCCCCCCCCCAGCGATTTGCCCATTATTTTGAAAATCAGGCTTTTGCATAAAAATATCTATACTGTTGGCGAAAAATTAAACAAGCGAGACAAACTTGGTATTCATAAAGAAATTGATAACTTATGTATCCAATGCCTAGCTTTAGCAATTGAAGCCAAGTTTTGCCCACCTCAAACAAAAAATATCCCCCTGGAAACATTGAGAATCAAAATCTCTGTCCTGAAAAATCTGATCCGCACAGAGAGCGAGCTTAACATTATCAATGAAAAAATTTATCTTCGGCTAGCAGAACAAGCGGTGGAAATTTCAAAAATGACAAGCGGATGGCTTAGTTCCCTAACGCAAAAAGGACTTTGGTAGTCCTTTCGGCGAGAAATTTCTAGGCGGAAACGCAAGTAGTCACAGTCATAGTGCGGATACCAGTAGCTGACAGAGACCTTGCGAGAGGGCGAGTCGAAATTAACACTCGGAACATTGCCACTCGCGGTACGCGAACCGGCACAGAGTGTGATCACTTTCCGGTCAAGGTGTTTGCCTGTCTTCAAGAGATAGGTATCACCGTCGATGAGCCGCTCGGGCAATGTTGTCGTGGCGATGCTTCGGTCCCAGATCTGCTGGGAAGAGAGATTTTCTCCGTTGACATTGCCAAACTCGGCTTCCTGCGTATCCCGGACCCTGATGGCATAGGTGCCGCTCCGGGCGTGGCGAGTAACCACCGAGTCGAGATTGTCGTTGAACTGCCGCCAATAGAAACCTTTGTCGACACAGCGCTTCTTGTAGACCGAAGCGATGGGATTGCATTTGTTGGCAATCGCCTCATGCATAACAATGAGACGGGTCGGGTAATCCGCAGGTGCGGGCACTTGGAGTTCGCTGAAATCGGCAGCGATGTTGTAGTTGTCGAGGTAGTATTCCTGCCACCACTGGGCTTCCTTGGGAGAGATTTTCATCCGTTTTGGGAAACCGCTATTCCTGATGACACCAAGTACCGTCTGGCATAGTGACTCATTTTGGGCGAGCGTTGTGAAGTCAATGATCTCCCACCCTGTTTTCGCACAAGTAATTGCCAGCTCATGGGCTTCACTACAACCGAATTCTGATGCTTTCATGTTTTTCCTTTTTCTTTTTGGACTTATTCTCTTTTATCATCCGCTCCACCTTAGGTGGGCGGTAAAAGAAAACTTATCCGCTTGTTTTCAAAGGACCGCTAATAGGATAGCATATATGAATAATTAAGTCAAGTAGAAAATGGCTATAATAACCGCTATCATTTGGATGTGAATAAACTCTTATTTCTAGCCAAAAAATTGATACCCGAAAGAATTTTTGTATTTTTTCAGCCGGCCTATCACTGGCTGCTGGCAATGCTGGCGGCAATCATTTATCGCTTCCCTTCCCGAAAAATTAAAGTAATTGCCGTTACCGGCACCAAAGGTAAAAGTTCGGTTTGTGAATTAGTGAACGCAATTTTGGAAGAAGCCGGTTATCAAACGGCGCTGGCTTCCACTATCCGCTTCAAAATCGGCGAGCGGACAGCGCGCAATTTTTTCAAAATGACTATGCCCGGCCGATTTTTTGTCCAGAAATTTTTGCGACAGGCGGTAAAAGAAAATTGCGATTGGGTGATTTTGGAAATAACCAGCGAGGGCGCCCGGCAATTCCGGCACAAATTTATTGACTTGGATTCGCTGATTTTCACCAATCTGGCGCCGGAACATATTGAATCGCACGGCTCTTACGAAAAATATCGCGACGCTAAACTTTCCATTGCCCGGTCTTTGGAAAAATCACCAAAATTAAACAAAACAATAATTGCCAACATAGACGACAAAGAGGGCGCGAAATTTTTAGTGGTTAATGTGCAAAATAAAGTTCCCTATCAATTGGAAGACGCCAAACTTTACGGCCTAAAATCAGATGGTTTGGAAATGATGTTTGATGGCGAGAAAATAACCTCGCGCCTGCGCGGAATTTTCAATATCAATAACATTCTCGCCGCCGCCAATTTCGGTAAAGTATTGGGAATTTCTACTTTAGCGATTAAAAGAGCGATTGAAAAAGTTGAAGAAATAAAAGGCCGGGCACAGATTATAAAAACCGACAAATTTGAGGTGGTGGTTGATTACGCCCACACACCCGATTCGCTTCGCGCAATTTATCAAGCATTTCCCAATAAAAAAAAGATTTGCGTTTTGGGCAATACCGGCGGCGGCCGCGACAAATGGAAACGGCCAGCTATGGGCAAAATTGCCGACGAATTTTGCGATGAAATAATTTTAACCAATGAAGACCCTTACGACGAAGACCCTCGCGCGATTCTCGCTGATATGGAAAAAGGTTTTAGCCGGCATAAGCCGGAAATTATTATGGACAGAAGGGAGGCCATTAGAGAAGCCCTTCGATTCGCGAACGGCACCCTAAATCCGCCCGTTGGTGGATCGGGTGCCCGTAATCAAAACGACGCAGTCGTTTTGATTACGGGCAAGGGCACCGACCCGTTTATTATGAGTCCGCGCGGCAGTAAAATTCCCTGGGACGACGAAGAAGTGGCAAGAGAAGAATTGGAAAAATATGCCAGAATTGCCTGAAGTGCAAACGACGGTCAATGGTTTGAACCGTTATGTCCGCGGTTTGGTGATTAAAGATGTCTGGACTGATTATTATTCGGAATTTCATGTCGGCAAACCAAATATCAAGGATAAGAAATTTTTCAGAAAGTTTCGCGTGGCAGTAATTGGCAAAAAAATTTTGAGCGCCTCGCGACGCGGTAAAAATGTTTTGATTCATCTCTCCGGCGAGCAAACGATTCTTGTCCACATGAAATTAACCGGCTCGCTTTTGTATGGAACATACAAAAAAATTTCTAATGAAAACAAAAACAAATTTATTCACGTCATATTTAACCTATCAAATGGAAAAGATTTGGCCCTGTCGGATTTACGAAAATTTGCCAAAGTGACGCTGGTGGACACTGATAAACTTGAAAAATCGCCGGACTTGAAAAATCTTGGACCGGAGCCACTCGCGCCGGATTTCACTTGGGAAAAATTCAAAGAACGGCTGTTCAAAAAACCTAACGGCAAAATCAAGCGGGTCTTAATGGACCAAACTATCATCGCCGGCATCGGCAACATTTATTCCGACGAAATACTCTGGCATATCAGTGTCCACCCGCTCCAAAAAGTGGAAAAAATTCCACCGGCAAAAATCAAAAAAATGTATGGAGCGATGCGGAAAATTCTCCGATATTCAATCAAAATCGGCGGCGATTCCGAATCGGATTATCGCAATATTCTCGGCCAGCGCGGGCGTTTTCAAAACAAAACTCGCGCCTATGGCCGCGAAGGCGAACATTGCTCAAAACCAAACTGCCGCGGCATCATCAAACGAATAAAAATCGCCAGCCGAAGCGCCCATTTTTGCCCAGTTCATCAAAAAAAATATTAACTATTCGCAAATAACTTTACATTTTACGCTTTTAATTTTAAACTTTTCTTATGACTCCCAAAAACACCATCCTTTTCTTCATAATCTTTACTGTCATTGTTGGTGGCGGGGTATGGTTCTTGGTTGGCAGCAAAAGCGACTCCGGACAAAACTTTACAGAGAATTTACCGCCGGCGCGAGACCCCAACACCAAAAACAAATCTATCGGCTCATTCTTTTCTAATTTTTTCTCTCTGAATCTTTTTCCTTCAACCACCGATTTCTTCCCTCTTCCCGAAATAAACACTCCGATTGGCGGCCAATCACCAAATTCAAATGAAAACATTTCGCCGGAAACCAATTCCGCCTTTTCGTCATTCAAGGGCAAAATTCGCCTTGGCTATGATCGCTCCACTTATTATGGTTACGGCGACAAAGACGCCGCCGACCAGGAATATCTTTCCATTCAAACCGAATCGGGCATCACCGAAAAAATCCGCCTCACCGGTTTGACTCTCAAAAGCGCAATTACCGGCGTTAAAGTTGAAATCGGCCGGGGCGTCTATCTGTATTTCTCCGGCACGATTAATTCGCCACAGGATATTTATCTTGGCCCAGGCGAAACCGCTTATATTGTTACCGGCCGCTCGCCTTTGGGCGTTTCCTTACGAGTTAATAAATGTTTGGGTTATTTGGCAAAAAATCAAAATTTTACTCCTTACTTATACAGCGACTGTCCAGCCGTTCGCAATGAACCGTTGCCCAAAGCGCCCAACAACTTAAACGACAAGTGCTTGGATTATATTGAAAATTTTCCAACCTGCACAACTTTCACCACCGGCGAATTGGAATTGTCGCCGGAGTGCAACAATTTCCTCATTGAAAAAACCACTTACAGCTATTGCGTCCAAGCTCATAAAAATGATAAGGGTTTCTATCAAGCCAATTGGCGAATTTATTTATCGCGCGACGAAACGCTTTGGAAAAGCAAACGCGAGACTATTGAACTTTTAGATCAAAACGGCAAACTGATTGATTCGGTGTCGTATTAGGAAAAGACCAAATTCTTTCTTTGTTGTGAGATGGATATCAGATATCCACATTTTGTTGATATCTGATATCCATCTCACAACCATGGCGGGGAGGGGGCAGAAAAAATTTTGCTACTGCGGCTTCATTTACTTAAACTCCTAAAATCCGAAACAGCGCGATTCCGGCGGCGACGCTGACATTGAGCGATTCTTTTTTGCCGCGCATCGGAATTTCAGCGACAGTGTCGCAAAGTTTCAAATGGGCCAGCGGAATGCCCAAGACCTCGCCCCCGAAAACGAAAGTTACTTTCGTTTTCGGGGGCAATTTAATTTTTTTGTAATCAATTGCTATTTTATTTTGCTCCACCGCGATAATTTTGAAACCGGTTTTTTTAAGCTCGCGCACCAAGGTCGGAAAATCTTTCCGCCATTCCCAAGCCACCGCCCGCTCCGCCCCAAGCGCGGTCTTGGCAATCTCTTTTTGAACGCGCTTAAACCTGTCCAACGGACAGGGTGTCGTCCCAACCAAAAAAATCTTGGCGATGCCAACGGCATCAGCCGTTCGAAAAATCGCCCCCGCATTATGCGCGCTCCGGATGTTGTCTAAAACCATAAGTATCTCCTTGTCCCCCACCATATCCAAAATGTAACATTGGCTGTCAAAAACGTAAATGAAAAATGCAAAAATCAAAATTAAAAATTATAGTGTAAAATCTTAAAATTTTTTCTTTTTGAATTGTCATTTTTCATTTTGATATTTCAACTTTACATTAAGGTGTGGTACAATCACACTGTTATGCTAAGCATTTTTCCTTTCCTTTTCAACTTTTCCTTTTTCGGACCAACAATTATCCGGCTGGTTGCTGCTTTAATTTTCGTCTTGGGCGGTTATCAAAAAACTTTTACTCGCAAGACCGAATGGGTTGCTCATTTTGAATCAGCGGGCATAAAATCCGCCGGGCAAATCATTTTAATTGTCGGTATTTTGGAACTCATCGCTGGCGGTTTTCTGTTGGTTGGATTTTTAACCCAAGCGGCCGCCTTAACCTTGACGGTAATGTCTCTCGCTGCCATCGCCCTCAAAATCAAAAAACCGTCAGCCCTGCCGAATAAAGTCAGTTTCTATCTTTTGCTTTTGGCAATCAATCTTTCGCTCTTGCTCACCGGCCCCGGCGCCCTCGCTTTTGATTGGCCATTATAAAATCTCCATTTGTAAAAGGGAGTATCCCGCCGCATAGGCGGGAGGAGGGATTTTAAAAAACAGAAAATCCCCCGCCCCGATGGACATCGGGGCACCCCCTTTTTCAAAGGGGGAATTAACAAAACTGGATTTTTGATATTTTCTCTGTTATATTTGTCTGGAGATTAAAATTTTTCATTTTGATTTTTACATTTTAAATTCTTGACCGCCCATAGCTCAGTTGGTAGAGCAATCGCCTTTTAAGCGAGAGGTCGTAGGTTCGATTCCTACTGGGCGGAATTCAAATCTCCAAAATCAGGCGTTCCAAGGCAACATCCAAATCAGGGCCGATGCGACGAGAATTATGATAAACAGCAACCATTTTTGATGATAAATTTTTGAGCTCGGCGAGGGAATAATTTTTGGCAAAAACTCGTGATTTTTGAAAAACAAAAGGTTTCAAACCCGACTCCTCGGCGGTTTTCGCCAAAACCGCCGCCAGCATCGCTTTAATTTGCCAGAATAAAATACCGTGAATTTCTTCCGGCGCCAGCCCTTCGGCCAACGCTTTTTGATAAAGAATCCAAAGTCCCCTCTTGTCCCGCCGGCCCAATTTTTCTGTCAAAGAAAAAACATTAAAGGGTTTTTCTTTATTTGTCGCGCCGGAAAATTTCTGAACTTTCTTGGCAAATTTTTCTAATTCTTTTAAATCAGCTTTGCCTAACTCATCTTCCAGAAAAATAAAAACATTTTCGGAATCGGCCAGTGATTTAAGTTTTTTAAGAACGATTTCTTTGGCTTCCGCTGAACGAAAAACATTGTCGGCGAAAACGATATATTTTCTTTCAAAGAGCCCTTGCCCGCCACTCAACTCGTCTAATTTTCCGGCATTAGGTTTCCTTTTTTGTAAATCAGCAATCAGCTCTCGCGCTTTACCTCGCGCTTTTTCAAAATCATTTCCATAAATTAAGTACAACATATTTAAATTCTTATTTCGGCAAAATTGTAAAAATGCTTACCCGAACTTTTTCATCATACCCCAATTGTCGCCCACTGACACATCGGCGACAATCGGCACTTCCTTGGTTTCCGAAAGCGGCAGGACATTTTCCATAATTTCTTTAATTTTCGGCGCTACCGCGCTGACCAAATTTTCGGCGGTTTCATAGACCAATTCGTCATGAACTTGGAGCAGGAGAAAAACTTTTTCCAACAACTTTTCCTTGCGCAAAAATTCAGCCACCTGCGCCATCGCGATTTTAATGACATCCGCTTCTGTCCCTTGAATCGGCGCGTTAATAGCCATCCGTTCAGCGGCGGCGCGAATAAAAGGAAGGGGTGATTTGAAACCTTCAAAGTAGCGCCGCCTACCAAAATAGGTCTCGGTGAAGCCCCGTCGCGCCGCTGCTGCTCTGGTTTCGTCCAGATATTTTGCTAAACCAACGAAGGTTTGAAAATAATTTTCGTAAAATTTTTGCGCCTCTTTTCTGTCCGTGCCTAATTGTTGCCGCAAAGCGTTTACCCCCATGCCATACATCACGCCAAAATTAATGACCTTCGCCCGCCGGCGCATTTCTTTAGAAACTTCATCCAACGGCACATTGAAAACCCGCGAAGCTACCGCCGCGTGAACATCAGCGCCGGCTTTGAAAATTTCAATCAATTTTTTATCGCCCGACAAAAAAGCGGCAATTCGCAACTCTATCTGTGAATAATCAAAACTCACCAATTCAAAACCAGGTGTCGCCACAAAACCTTCCCTGATTTCTCGCCCAACATCGGTTTTGTTGGGAATATTTTGAAGATTGGGCTCGCGCGAAGCCATTCTGCCCGTAGTTGTTCCGGCTTGAATAAAAGTGGTGTGCAATCGTCCGGTCTTATCCACCAACGCCGGCAGCGGAACAATATAGGTGCCGAGCAATTTCGCCAATTCGCGATGCTCCAAAATCAAAGGAATAATCTGGTGGACTTCGCGTAACTTTTCCAGTTCCGATTCTTTGGTGGAAAGCATTCCAGTTTTTGCGGTTTTTTTCTGATTCTTGGCTTTCAAGCCCAATTTGACAAAAAGCACTTCGCCAAGCTGTTTCGGAGAACTAACATTAAAATTAACGCCGGCCAGTTTCCAAATTTGCTTTTCCAATTCAGCCAGCCGCGCCCGATATTTTTCTGATAATTTTTTAAAAATATTTTTGTCCAACAAAACTCCTCGTTCATTCATCTCTTTCACCACCGGCAAAAGCGGTTTTTCTATTTCCTCAAAAATTTTCAGCAAATTTTTCTTTTTCAGTTCTTCAAATAAAATCTGGCGGGCTTCATCGGCTTTTTTGGTTTTAGTAAATTCTAAAATTTCCTCTGTTTGGGGTCGGTCTTGGCCGAATTCAATAACCAAACCATTACTCCCAATTCTATTTCTTCCTCTCTTGAGAATTTATCTGTTTTTAAAGCTATTGAAGCTTCAGCAGCTAAGGAAGCCTCGCCTAACGGACGGGCAGGTATCTTGCTACCACCCAACATCTGTTCAAACCTCGCCCCCAGTGTCCGAAATTCTAACTCATTGAAAATTCTTTTAACTTTTCCCAAATCAACCGACTGGCGCCAGTTTTGCGCCGGCAATTTAAAATCAATCGGCGCGTCGGTTCTGATGGTTGCCAAGGTTTTGGAAAACAATGCTTCCTCCTCGTTTTTTTCCAAAAGTTCAATAATCCTCGGTTTGATGCCCGCTTCGGCAAAAACTTTTTTATCTTGCCGCAATTTTTCATAAATTTCTTCAATGGCGCCGAAATTTACGATTAAATTGGTTGCCGTTTTTTCACCGATACCCGAAACACCGATAATATTGTCCGACGGGTCACCAGCCAAACCCTTGTAATCAGGCAGAAGTTTCGGCCCAAAACCGAATCGTTCCAAAACTTTTTTTTCGTCATACAAAATCGTGTCGGAAATTCCCTTACGCAAAGTAAATACCAGCACCTTATCGCCGGAAACAAGCTGTAGCGTATCCATATCTCCTGACGCAATAATTATTTCAATCTCTTGTAACGTGTAACTTATAACTTGTAACTTTTGGACAATCGTGCCGAGAATATCGTCAGCTTCAAAACCCGGACAGTCGTAAATGGGAATATTAAAAGCGGCAAAAATATCGCGGGAGCGTTTTAATTGGTTAATTAAATTGCCTTCGGCTTTCGGCCGCTGGGCTTTATAGCCTTCGTAGGCGACATGGCGATGAGTCGGACCCGGCAAATCGTAAGCGGCAACAAGATAATCCGGTTTTAAATCGGCAATCAGTTTTATGAGCATCGCCGCCAAGCCATATAATCCACCTGTTGGCTCGCCTTTGGCGGTCGCAAAATCCGGTAGGGCGTGATAAGCACGATGAATTATGGCGTGGGCGTCCAAAAGCACCAGACGTTTTTTCTTATCAGTCATAATCGTATTCTACCCCTTTATTAAAAAAGAAAAAATGACTGGTTTTTAATTCGCGTTTTAATTCGCAACTAACAGTTTATAATCGATTGGTTTACCGTATATGCTTATTATTCCCCATGGAAAATTATAAGTGTATTTTAGAGAACTATTTTTCTGGTATTCTCATCTATGAACTCAAAACTAATCTTCGGGATATCCTTCGGCAAAACATTTTTAACATTCTCCGGCCATTCCAAAAAAATTAAATTTCTTGGTTCAGCGACGATTTCCTCCAAACCAAGTTTGGCCAGTTCTTCTCCTCTTTCTAATCTGTAAGCATCTAGGTGATAGAGATTTGAAAATTGAAAATTGAAAATTGAAAATTTCTTCATAATTACAAAGGTGGGGCTGGTGATATTTTCCTGAACGCCTAGAGTGCGAGCGACACATTGAACGAAAGTTGTTTTGCCCGAACCAAGTTCGCCTGAAAGCGCGACCAAAGTGGCCTCGTCTTTTTTAGGTATCAATTTTGCCACAAAATCTTGGGCAAACTTTTCCGTTTCCGCCAAACTTCTACTGATTATTTTCATAAACAAACTATAACACTTTTTGCGCAAAAAAATAAAAACCAGCAGATATTTGCTATCGCTAACATCTGCTAAAAATTGTTATCAAGCCATATCGGCATAAAAATAAAAAAGACGCGCTGGAACTCTCCAAACGCGTCTTGCGAAATCCGCTTCTTCAGCCGTCGTCACCTAACGATGGCCACGATGATGACGCTCTTGTTGCCTTCCTGGCCCCCAGGTCCGGTGACGGACAAGCCGTCCGCTCTGCCACTCAAACCCAGCCGAGTAGGATGGGTACGAGTAGTAAACATCCATCGTCGGTGCCACATACGCCGGTGTGGTGTATGTCGCCGACCAACTCGTGGAAGTGTAAGGAATAATTCCAAACAACTTCCCCGTCGACACTCTTACGGCACCGTTGCCATAACCATTGCCATATCCATACGATGCCGGTGGTAGTGGTGCTGGCGCTGGCTGATAAGTCGGCATATTCCCGGTAGCTTGGCTCCAGGAAATCGGCTGTCCACCGTTGCCCCAATTCTTCTGGGGTTCGGTTAATGCCGTAGGAACTGGCGCCGGAGCTGGTGGGTTGGTCGGGACAGAAAATCCTAACTCTTTCGCTGCCTTAATTTCCTCGGCTCGATGCTCCAGATCCGCAAGAGCCCGTTCGTGCCGAAGATTCTCGGCCTGCACCTCCTTGAGATGCTCTTTGTAATCGGGACCCCGATACTTCAAGGTCCTCCTTTCCGGATCCTGACTGTACCGGTATCCAGCGCGCGAGGAGGTGTTCACCACCTTCGGCACCGTCGAGCACCCGAGGAGAGCGAACACCAGCCATACGACAATGGCAAGGGATAGGACCGTTCGAACATCCACATTCCGTATTTTGACTTCTTTCGTTGTTTTCATTTTCTGCCTTTCCGCCTTTCTGTTTTTTGTGTTTTGTTTTCCGAACTCTATGAATCCGCGACTTCTTGCACACGCAAGCTCACGAACTCAATTGAGTGGAGGATGTTAAGGTACATCCTCCGAAAACCGTGAAGTTGGAATTACTTCTGCAACTTCTCCAACCTCTCACGCGCGGCGGACACATAGTTGTGACCCCCACCGTAACGGTGGCTCAGTTTCTTGATTCTTTTCACCAACTTGCTTTTTTTGTGTGCTAGGTTCACTTTGTTTCCTGTGTTGTGTCCTACCTTTCGGCAGAGCGAGTTTCTGTTTATTTGAACTGCCCAATATGTTAGCAGAAAATCGGAAAGTTGTCAAGCAGAAAAAATTTTAAATGCTCAAAATACCCAAAAACTCTTATTTTGAGCCATTTTTGGCGAGGAAATTTCTTGAGCAAGACGGCGAGGAGGCGAGCGGGCAAGGTGCCCCGTCCTCTGGATTTTCCAAATCCAGAGGACGGGGCGAGCGAGCCGAGCGGAAAGGAAAAATTCCCCGCTGGGGAATTTTTCCGGTCTTGCGAAAGAAGATTTCCGAGCAAAAACAAATCGTGGTAAAATAAAACCATGTCCATCCAATTTGACGAGGAAAAACAAAAGCAAAAACTGGAAAGCGTGCGTCATAAAGAAGAAGAGGATTTAGCTCAAACTTTGTCGACGAAATACGCTGTGCCTTATATCAACTTGTCTGGCGTTGCTATTGCCACCGACGCTCTTCGATTGATAGACGAAAAAACTGCCCGCGATTTGAAAGTCGCGCCCTTCAGTTTAATCGGCAAAAAAGTCGCCGTCGGCGCGCTCTCTCCGATTAGAGCCGGCATTTCGCAACTAATTCAAAAATTAAAAGATGACGGCTACGAACCGGAACTTTATATCATTTCCAACGATAGTTTAGAGAAAACTTGGGGGCGCTACCAAGACCTGTCGTTCGCCAAAAGAACCGAAGCCGGTTCTTTGGAAATTTCCAGCGAAGAAGTGAGTATTCGGGCCAAGGAATTGGCAACCATCAAAGACACGGCCGTCTTGATTAAAAAAACCATAGATGAAAAACAACGTCTGCGGGTGTCGCACATTATGGAAATTATTTTAGCCGGCGCTTTGGCCGCCGAAGCCTCTGACATTCACATTGAACCGGAAGAATCTTATGTCCGAATGCGTTACCGTTTGGATGGTGTTCTAAATGATGTTTTAAATTTTGACCACGATACTTATAATTTACTCTCATCGCGCATTAAACTGCTTTCCGGTTTGAAGCTCAACATCAAAAGTGAAGCCCAGGATGGACGGTTTAGTGTCAAAATCGGTGAGGTTGACATCGAAATCAGAACTTCCGTCCTTCCCGGCAATTACGGCGAATCAATCGTACTCCGAGTGTTAAATCCAAAAACCATCGCCGTACCTTTTGAAGAATTGGGTATGGATCAAAAACTCCGTGATGTCATCGCTCTTGAACTCAATAAACCGAACGGCATGATTTTGACTACCGGCCCGACTGGTTCCGGAAAAACCACCACCCTTTACGCTTTTTTGAAAAAAATCCACACCTCAGCGGTAAAAATCATCACCATTGAAGACCCAATTGAGTATCATTTGCCGGGCATCGTCCAAACCCAGACCGACGACAAGGAATACACTTTTGCCAACGGCTTACGTTCGTCGCTCCGCCAGGACCCCGATGTGATAATGGTTGGCGAAATTCGCGACAACGAAACCGCTGATATCGCTATCAACGCCTCCTTGACCGGCCACTTGGTTTTTTCCACTCTCCACACCAATGACGCCGCCGGCGCTTACCCGCGACTCATCGATCTCGGCATCAATCCGAAAATTCTCGGCTCGGCCGTCACCTTGACAATGGCTCAGCGATTGGTGCGCCGTCTTTGCCCTGTTTGCAAGAAAAAAACACCACCCAACGCCATCGATAAAGAAAAGATTGAAAAAATACTGAAGACACTGCCGTCCAATGAGGCCGCGCCAAAAGATTGGCAAACCTTCGAACCGGTCGGTTGCGCCAAATGCAATCATACCGGCTTCAGGGGCCGCATCGGCGTCTTTGAAGGCATCAAAACCGACGAGGCAATTGAAAAATTAATCAACGAAAACCCCAGCGACCGCGAAATCCGCAAGTTAGCCAAACCCCAAGGCCTGTTGACTATGCAACAGGACGGTATTATTAAAGTTTTGGGGGGTGTCACTTCGCTGGAGGAGCTTGCTCGCGTCGTTGATTTAGAACAAGACACGGAACAAGAAATCGTCAATTGACCAAAATCTGGCCGCCGACTAATATCGGAAGAAAGTTCGTTGCCAGAAATCTCTAAGCAATACTTCCGATGTAAACATCAGAAGTTAAACGATTTTTATAAGGGGCGTTTGAGTAAATACGCAAAGCGCAAAACAAAAATGCCCTCTAAAAAGGTCAATCGGCCTGTGCGGCTTAATTGCTTAGAGATTTATGGCAAAGAAAAATCCCGTTTGGGGACTGCCGCAAGCTTAGCATAGTTTATAATTTATGTCAATAAAAGAAAAAATCTCGCCGGCGCCGATTTTTGAGGAAGGTTTTCTGGACCAAACCCTGCGACCCGATAATTTCAACGATTATGTTGGTCAAGAAAACATTAAAGACAATTTGCGCATTTTGTTAGGGGCAGCGGCCGAACGCCATCATCCGCCAGAGCACCTGCTTTTCTACGGTCCGCCAGGCCTAGGCAAGACCACCCTCGCTCACTTGATTGCCAAAGAAGCCAAAACATCAATTAAAGTGACGGCTGGACCGGCCATTGAAAAAGTCGGCGATCTCGCTTCCATTCTAACTAATCTTTCGCCGGGTGATGTGTTATTTATTGATGAAGTTCACCGCTTAAGCAAAGTGATTGAGGAAGTGCTTTACCCGGCGATGGAATCCGGCTCGCTCAACATTATCATCGGCAAGGGACCGTCGGCGCGGACAATTCAATTGGAACTGCCGCCGTTCACTTTAATCGCCGCCACTACCAAAATCGGCGGCGTATCTTCGCCGTTGCGTTCGCGTTTTTCCGGCGGAGTGTTTAAGTTAGAATTTTACACCAACGAAGAAATTAAAAAAATCGTCGCTCGTTCGGCAAAAATCCTAGCAACGGCAATTGACGGCGAAGCCGCTGAAGAAATCGCCCGCCGCAGCCGTTACACCCCACGCACCGCTAATTATCTTTTGAAACGATGCCGCGACTTCGCCCAAATCAAAAAAGAAAAACTGCGGGTGGAAATTGTCAGAAAGGCCTTGGAACTTTTGGGTATAGATGAAATGGGATTAAATCAATCAGACCGAATGATTCTAAAAGCCATTGCCGAAAAATTTTCTGGCGGACCGGTCGGTTTGGGCACTCTAGCGGCTTCTTTAGGCGACGAGACCGGCACTATTGAGGAATACAATGAACCCTACCTGATGCAAATCGGTTTTCTGGAACGCACCCCCAGGGGCCGCTTAGTCACTCCAAAAGGTTATCAGCATATTTCCAAATGAAATTTCTAATTACTAATTTCTAATTTCTAAAAAATGTCAGGACATAATCGTTGGACACAAATCAAGCATCAAAAGGAAAAAACTGACGCCTATAAATCAAAAATCTTCGGCAAATTCGCCAAATTAATTAGCGCTGAAGCGAAAAAATCCAAAGGCAACATCAGTGAACCCAGCCTAAAGGCGGCGATTGAAAAAGCTAGAGCGGCCAACATGCCCGGCGACAATATTGAGAGAGCTATTAAAAAAGCTGGTGGCGATAGCGGTGTAGCAATGGAAGAAATTATTTATGAGGCCTACGGACCCGGCGGCGTGGCTTTGATGATTAAGGCGTTAACCGACAATCGCAATAAAGCCGCTCAAGAGGTTAAACACGTTCTGAGTGAAAATGGTTTCGCCATCGCCGCCCCCGGCTCGGCCTCTTGGGTGTTTAAAAAAGAACCGACAACCAATAACTTACAACCAATAACGACCGTGCCGATAGAGAAAAAAGATTTGGAAAAATTGGACAAGTTGGTGGAGGATTTGGAAAATTGCGAGGAAGTGCAGGAAGTTTTTACCAACGCGGAGTAGGGCTTCGCGTAAGTTCCAAATCTCAAATTCCAAGTTCCAAACAAATTTCAAATTTTTAATATTTAATTTTTAACCATTGTTTGTGATTTGGATTTTGGAGCTTGGAATTTAATCATATGCGCATTATTGCTATTGATCCTGGATATGAAAGATTAGGTATCGCCATCCTTGAAGATGCCGCGAGGCCGTTGGTGGTTTTTTCTTGTTGTTTTAAAACTTTGGCAACTTGGCCCCACCAAGAACGACTGGCGGCAATCAGTAAAAAAATTGATGGTGTTATAAAAAAATGGCAACCAACAGAATTGGCAATAGAAAAACTTTTCTTCAATGTTAATCAAAAAACCGCCCTTAAAGTTGCCGAGGCGCGCGGTGTGATTTTAAACGCCGGCGCCGAGGCCGGCCTCGTTGTCGCTGAATACACACCACTCCAAGTAAAAATCGCTGTGACCGGTTACGGCCGCGGCGACAAAAAACAAGTGATTGATATGGTTTCAAAATTAGCAGAGTTTAACAAGAAACAAAAAAAAAGAGGGGATAAAAAAATGTTCAGTGACGACGAAATGGACGCGGTGGCTATTGGCCTGACTCATCTCGCCTGCCGGAAAAGTTTTTCTATAAAATAATTATCCACAGTTTGGACTTATTCACCGTTGCGCGAATTTTTAAATTTGCTACAAATTAAGCGCGGCGTCTAAAATCCGCTGCCGGTCGTTTAAAAAAATAAATAATTATTATCATGAGCCCAGATGAAATGGGTATTCCGCCCGGCGACGGGACGGGAATAGACGACGAAGAAGAAACTACTGAACCAACAACGAGCGACGAAGAGAGTTTTTAGTGGAGTGCCCCAAAATTCTTTTTCGGCACACATCTCACGGAACACGAAACCCGCCTGCTGGCGGGTTTCTCTGTCCGGCGCCGTCGCGCCTACCAAGTTTCCGCTCGATATGTGCCTCAACGAATTTGGTCAACCCACAACAATTTTCAAAAATCGAAGTGGGCCGATGCGGATAATAACATCGTCGGTAATTTTGAAAAACGGGTCGGTGATTTTTTCTTTGGTTTCGGCATTGGAAACCGCCCCCTCGGCAATCAATCGGCGAAAATCGGACTTGGAAGAAACCAATTTTTCGCGCGAGACAACATCCATCAACAACTTCCCAGTTTTCACTTTCACTTCCTTAATATTTTCCGGCAGATTGCCGGACTTGAAAGTATTATCGAAATCTTTACTCGCCAACCTCGCTTTTTCTTCTCCGTGATAAATTTTTGTAATCTCAAACGCCAAACACGTCTTGGCGTCACGAGGATTGTCCACACCCAAAATATGCTCAATGTCCTCCAAATCTAACCATGTGCAATCCACAAACAATTGACGCGTGTTCTCATCGTCCTGAGCCATTAGCGAACCATACATTTTCCCTGCTTCAAAATCAAGAAATACACCCGTACCCAATGATTTTGACATCATTTTTTCTTTCGTTTTTGGATTTTCTAGTAAGGTTGTAATGAACACAAATTTTTCCTTGTTCTTAATTTTTTTCAACAATGTGCGCCCGGCAAGCGCGTTGAATTTCTGATCCATTCCACACATCTCAATGTCAACATCCATCGCAACAGAATCATAACCCTGCATCAATGGGTAAAAAAGTTCGTGCAAATATAGCGGTTTTTTATCTTGAATGCGCTTTTGAAACATATCTCTCTCAATCATTTGTTGAACGGTAAAGTTCGATGCAAGGTTTATAACATCTTCAAAAGACAAGGTGGACAACCAATCATAATTGTAAAGAACTTTCACTGGATTCTCTTTGTTATTTATATCAATAACAGGTCTTACTTGTTCAATCCATGTTTTAACATTCTCTGTAACTTGCTTGCGTGTAAGCTGTTTGCGCGCTGATTCGCTTTTGTCGGTCGGATCACCAATTCGCGCGGTAAAATCTCCCACAAGAAAAATAACCTCGTGGCCTAACCTGCGAAACTTTTCCAAAATCATATAATTTGTGGCGTGCCCAAGATGAAGTGATGTCCCCGTTGCGTCTGTGCCAATGTATATTCGAAGGCGTTTACCTGATTCTAGCGCTTCACGCAAACCTTCTTTGGTGGGTAATATTTCCGCGACAGAGCGCGTTAGAAGTTCATTAATTTCTTTTTCCATAACGATATTTTATCACAATTTGAGATGATTATGCTAATATTGAAAGCGATGAAAAAACGACGATTGCTGAAAAAACGACTGATGGAAGCGGCGGCACTCGCCGCCGGCTTGTTTTTGTTGGGTGGTGGAGCGACTCTGTTGTGGCTTGGCAATATGGAAATCCCCAATCTGGATACCATCGGCGAGCGCCGCGTCAGCCAATCAACCAAAATTTTTGACCGCACTGGCGAAATCTTGCTTTATGATATTCACAAAGATGTCCGACGCACCGTTGTGCCCTTTGACCAAATCTCGCGAAACATAAAAAATGCCACGGTGGCGATTGAGGATGCCAGTTTTTACCAACATCGCGGCATTGAACCAAAAGCGATATTGCGCGCCGTTTTTGCTAATCTACTGAATTTCGGCTACAGCCAAGGTGGTTCCACCATCACCCAGCAAGTGGTGAAAAATTCCATTCTCACCAACGACAAAACCATTACCCGAAAACTTAAAGAATGGGTTTTGGCGCTGAAGTTAGAAAAAACAATGAGCAAGGAAAAAATTTTGGCGCTTTATCTTAATGAAATTCCTTACGGCGGCAGTATCTACGGCGTTGAGCAGGCCAGCCAAAGTTATTTTGGGAAAAAGGCCGCCGCTCTTTCCATTGCCGAAGCCGCCTATCTCGCTTCCCTACCTCAAGCGCCGTCGTATTTTTCGCCTTTCGGCAATAATCGGGATAAATTGGAAGAAAGAAAAAATTTCACGCTGGAAAGAATGCTGGCGGAACATTTCATCAGCCAAGAAGAATACGAAACGGCAAAAAAAGAAACGGTCAGTTGGTTGCCGCCGGAAAATACAGGAATTCGAGCGCCTCACTTTGTAATGTTTATCAAAGATTATTTAGAAAATAAATACAGCAAAGAAGCGGTGCGCTACGGCGGCTTAAAAGTAACCACCACTTTGGATTATTCGCTTCAAACCAAAGCGGAAGAACTTGTAAAAAAATGGGCATTGCAAAACAAAATTAATTATAACGCCGAGAACGCAGCGCTGGTGGCAATTGACCCAAAAACCGGACAAATTTTGGTAATGGTCGGCTCGCGCGACTATTTTGACCAAGAAATTGACGGCAATTTTAATGTGGCGCTGGCCCACCGCCAACCTGGTTCGGCTTTCAAACCAATTGTTTACGCCACCGCTTTTACCAAAGGTTATACGCCGGAAACCGTGGTTTTTGATTTGTCAACGGAATTTTCCGCTTACTGTAATCCTGATGGCACACCTGTCGTTGCCGACAATGAAGACAAGTGCTATATGCCGGAAAATTATGATTTGATTTATCGCGGACCGATTGATTTGCGCCACGCCTTGGCCCAATCTGTCAACATTCCCGCTGTCAAGGTTTTGTATTTAGCTGGATTAAAAGAATCTTTGCGCCTCGCTAAGGATTTGGGTATTGAAAGCTTAACTAATGTTAATCAATACGGTTTGACTTTGGTTTTGGGTGGTGGTGAAGTGTCGTTATTGGATTTGACTAGTGCTTATTCAACCCTCGCCAATAGTGGCACACGCAACCCTTATGTTGGTATTTTGAAAGTGGAGGATGAAAATGGAAAAATTTTGGAAGAGTTCCAACCCAAACCCTCTGTTGTTCTACCAGAAAATATCGCTTTGACAATTTCCGATATTCTTTCCGACGAGGAAGCGCGTCAACCAACTTTCGGCATTCACTCTTTCCTTTATGTTGATGATAAGGACGTAGCGGTAAAAACCGGCACCACCAACGACTACCGCGACGCTTGGATTTTGGGCTATACCCCATCACTAGCGGTTGGCGCTTGGGCCGGCAACAACGACAACAGCCCGATGGAAAAAAAGGTTGCCGGCTTTATTGTGGCGCCTATGTGGCACGAATTCGTAACCAAAGCATTAAAAAATTATCCGGATGAAAAATTCAAAAAACCACCAACGATCGACAATTCCAACCTCAAACCGGTTTTGCGTGGTTTTTGGCAAGGTAATCAATCTTATTTCATCGACAAAATGTCTGGTAAATTAGCCACTGAATACACACCAACAGAAACCAAGGAAGAAAAAGTTGTCCGCCAAGTCCACTCCATTCTTTATTGGTTGGATAAAAATAATCCCTGGGGTGCACCACCAACTAATCCAACCAACGATTCTCAATTCAATTCTTGGGAATACGCCGTTAGAAAGTGGGCGGCGGAAAAAAATCTAGCGGATGAAAACCAAAGCGTTATTCCCACTGCCCTTGACGACATTCACTCACCTAACCGAGTGCCGATTTTGCAAATTCAGGGCTTGAAAAATTCTTACAGCAAAAACGAAACGGTCTATATCACTATTGCCAACAGCGGCGTCTATCCTCTACGAAAAATTGATTTGTTTTTGAATGGTCGGTATGTCGGCTCGGCTATTAAATCGCCGTTTTCCTTAAGTATTAAACTCTCCACTCTTGGTGAAACTGGTGATAATAAAATTGAGGTCATTGGTTCCGATGCTGTTTATAACAAAGCCAAAACCGAAGCAACCTTTAGGATTAGCGAATAGATAAAATTTTTGATTTGGGAAATTGTTGGTTGAAGGCAGTTATGATGGCGGCCTTTTTGATAAAAATTTCACTGTGGGCGACCGGACTGACATTCAAATAAACCGCGCCGCCACGCAAGGTCGCGGCGGCAACGTCTATTTCCACGCCGACCACTCCACTGATAATTTTCAAAAGTGTTTTCTTAACCAGCGTCGCTCCCGCTTCCCCCCTCCGATACTTTTCCAAAAAAATCCCAATTGGCTCCATGGTTTTTGGTTTTTCGCTTTTAGTTTTCAGTTTTATTTATTCATTGGCATTACTAGGTAGGTAAAAGATTTATCACTGATACCACCAAGCACTACCGGCCGACCTAAACCATTGAAACCAACAAAAACACTGTCGGAGTTGATAGAAGAAAAAGCGTCAGAAAGATAGCGATAGTTAAAATTAATGTCTGTGTCTTCACCTTTAATGGTCGCCTTTAGTTGGTTGATGTTTTCGCCAATGTCGTTGTTTTTTGTTTTAAGTTCAAATAAGTTCTTTTTTGGCAAACAATGAACACTGACTTGATTGAAATTGTCAGAAAAAATATGGGCCAGTTTTAAGGAATTGATCAGGTCTTGTTTAAGTAAAATTACTTCCGTTTTAAATTCTTTGGGGATAATTTGTTTGTAATCGGGAAAAACGCCGTCCACCAAACGCGACACCAAGTACAAACCCTCAATGGTGATTGATAGTTGATTTTTGGAAAAATTTATCTCTAGGTCATCCTCTAAACCACCGAGAATTCTGATAATTTCCTGAATGTTTTTGTTGGGAATCAAAACTGGTAAAAAATTGTTGTGTTTTTTTACCTTGATTCTCTTTTCTGCCAATCGAAACGAATCGGTTGCCACAAAAATCATTTCTTCGCTTTGTTCGTAAATATGAACACTAGATAGTTCTGGTTTAATGGTGGAGGTGGAAGCGCTATACCAAACCGAAGTCAGTCCGTTAATAAAATCTTTGGTGTTGATTTTAATAGAGGACCCCTTGGTTGGGTTGGGGATATTTGGAAAATCATTATGGTTGTGGGTTTTAATAATGGTTTTATTTCTTTCTGTGGTAATAGCTAAATTATTTTCTTTTTCTTCTAATAAAACAATTCGGTCGTTGATGTTTTCGATAAAATTAGTCACCACATGACCTGGTACCGCCAGTGTTCCTTCCTCAATTACTTTCACCGGGATTGACACTTCAGCGCCAAAATCAAGATTGGTGGTTTTTATTTTCAATAAACCATTTTTTACCTCAAAAAGAACGCAGGATAAAATTGGTAGGGTAAGATTTTTACCGGCGATCTTTGCAACTTTATCTAATCCCCAAGTTAGTTTATCTTTAATACATTCTATTTTCATTTTATTAGTATTAGTACTGTTAATGTGTGGAAAAACTAAAAATACCTTAATTACCAACTTAAATCAAATTAATCATTTCTCACAACCTGTTGAAATTTTTTGAATAATTTTTTTACTTTAGGAAAACCGATTTCTTATTGACAATTTTTTAACACAATTTAAACAATCTTATCAACAGGTTTTCCTAAAACATCGCTCTAATTTGGGAAATTTCTTGAGCTAAGGTGGTGTCGTTTTTTATATCATCTTCTATTTTCTCGCAAGAGTGAATAACTGTGGTATGGTCGCGGCCACCCATTTTTTCACCAATCGACGGAAAGGAAATGTTGAAATCTTTTCTTAAAACATACATCGCAATCTGGCGCGGCCGGACTATTTCTTTACGGCGAGTTTTTTCGTAAATAGAGGCCTCCTCAATATTGTAGAAGTTGGCGATGGTTTTGACCACATCTTTTGGGGCGATGGATTTTTTGGGCCGATCGGTATTTTTAATTAGGTTTTTTACTTCAACCAAAGAAAGATCTTTATTTTTAAATTGGGACTGGCAAATAATTATGTTTAGGGCGCCTTCTAACTCCCTAATACTACCAACCACCGAGTCGGCCAAATACTCAACAATTTCATCAGCTAAGAAAAAATTACTGAACCGCGCTTTGGTTCGCAAAATAGCCAAACGCGACTCGTGGTCTGGTGTTGGAATGTCGACAATCATACCCGAAACACACCGTGACTTGAGTCGGTCTTCCAAATTAGGAATGTAATTGGGGTGTTTGTCGGAAGAAAAAATAATCTGGCGATTGTTGTCATGCAAACTGTTAAACAAATGAAAAAGTTCATCCTGAGTTCGTTCGGTCTTGGAGAAAAACTGGATATCGTCCATTATCAGCACATCATATTTGCGGTATTTTTCTTTGAAATCGTTCATTTTTTGATTTTGGACAGCGTTAATGTAATCAACGGTAAATTTTTCCGAGGTGATGTAAAAAACTTTCCTTTCCGGCGAATTGATTTTAATTTGATTGCCAACCGCTTGAATTAAATGGGTTTTGCCGTGGCCGCTGCCGCCGTAAATGAATAAGGGATTGTAGGCAACTGGTTTTTTAATTATTGACTGGGAAGCGGCGTGAGCCAGTTCGTTAAACGAACCAACAACAAAAGCGTCAAAGGTATAACGGGGGTTTAAATTATTTTCTTTGTTGATGTAATGTTCTTTCAGCGGCAATTCAATGGTCGGCGCTAATGAAAACTTTTCGGTTTCGTTAGTTTTCTTCCGCAGTTCTTTTTCGGAGACAACATATTCCACCGCCCTAACAAAATCAACCAGACCACGCAAGGTTTTCAAAATCGTTTTGTGGTATTTTTGTACTAACCAATCCTTAACAAAAGTGTTGGGCACGGTTAAATAAACTGTGCCGTCTTGAAGATTGGCAATACTTGTGTTCTTGAACCAAGTGTTGAAAGTGGCCCCAGAAACACCCAACTCAATTTCAGCCAAAACACTATCCCAAAGTTTTTTATTGTCCATTAAGATTATTATACTAATGTTTCTATTATACAGAACTTGTGAACAACTCTTAAATATGTTAGTAATATGTGGACAAATTGTTTACAACAATTTGTAAGTTCCAAATCACAAATTCCAAATTCCAAACAATAATTAAAAATTAAATATTGAAATTTGTTTGGAGCTTGATAATTGGAACTTGGAAATTACAACCATGTCGTTTACCTATCATCCAAAAAAACGAAAACGCGCCAAGACCCACGGCTTTCTTTCCCGCCAAAAGACCTATGGTGGTCGCCGGGCGATTCGCGAGCGCCGGCGCAAGGGCCGAAAAAAACTTTCAACCTCGCGGTAGTTTTTATGTTGCCTAAAAAACAAAGAGTTTCTAGGAAATTATTTGAGGCCGTTTTTCGTTCGGCCACCACTTTCAGTTCGCCCTTTTTTGTGTTGAAAATAAAAAAAGAGGAAGCGAGTCGTTTTGCTTTTTCTGTTTCGGTGAAAATTTGCCCCAAGGCGGTAGACAGAAACAAATTGCGCCGCCGCGGCTACGCGGCGGCGAGGAATCTTTTGCCCGAAATCAAAATCCCAACTATTTGTCTTTTTATCATCAAAAAAGGCGCCGAAAAATTAACTTTCCAAAAACTCCAAGAAGAAATAAAAAATATCTTACAAAAAGCTGGTATTGTGTAAATTAAAAATTACGCAAATGAAGCCGCAGTAGCAAAATTTTTATACGCGTCGGAGCCCACCCCGCTTCGGGGAAGGGTAAAGCGGAAAAAATTTTGCTACTGCGGCGAAATGTCGAGAAAGAGTTTTGCGATATCAACTTCCACTCTCCACATACTTAATCACCACCTTCCTATCTCGGCCGAAGCCGGTTGATTCGGTTTTGATGTCGGGAAATTCTTCCAACGCCGAGTGGACAATCATTCTTTCGTAAGGAGTCATTGGCTCCAACTCCATATTGGTTTTGAACGAGCGCGCCCGCCCAGCCATAATTTGCGCTTTCATTTGTAATTCTTTTGTGTTGTTTTCAAAATAGCCGTTGATGTCTATGAAAAATTTAACGGGCGAGATTTCTGTTCCCACTTTTTTACCAACCATTCGTCGCGCCACCATCGTTAAAGCGCCCAAATGTTCGCCGTTAGCGCCGATTAAAACACTGGAATCATTGCTTTTGACTAAAAAACGCGGATGAGTATCTTTAGAATCAGGCGCCAACTCCACACTTTCCCAATGCATATTCATTTTACCAAGAAGTTCTTTGATGGTTTGAATGATTAGTTCATTGTTCATAATTTTTGTTAGCCCAGTTTTTAGAGGGGTTGGCCAGTTTTTAATTGTTTGCGGATAATTAATTCTTGAGCGACGGCAAAGATATTACTTGTTGTCCAATATAAAGCAATAGCGCCAGAAATGCTGTAAGCGATAAAGACCACCACAATGGGAAAAACATAACGCATTTGTAAGCCCATACTCCGCGCCAAATCGGCCTTGAAGTCGGGCTTGTCGCCACGCGGTTTAATCGGCGGCATTGCCAATTTTGCTTGAAAGAATTGGGAAACGCCGGCCAGAAGCGCCAACAAAATACTTTTTTGGGAAATATCCAAAAGCCCCAGAAAAAGCATATTAACTTTTTCTGGCGTTGGCACAAAAGAATAAAGCCAATCGGTGTTGATAGTTGGTAAACCGCCCTTAAAAAAAACATAGTATAAGCCGAAGATAATGGGGATTTGAATCAAAATTACCGCGAAACTGGAAAATGGATTAACATTGTGTTTTTTGTAAAGAGCCATCGTTTGGCGCGCCAGCTCTTCTTTATTGTTTTTAAATTGCTCTTTGATTTTGGCGGTCTCGGGTTCAATGGCTTTCATCGCCATTTGGGTTTTAACGGCTTTTTTAGATAGTGGAAAAAGCAAAAATTTGATGACGCAAGTCAAAATTATAACCGCCACGCCAACATCGGCAAATGGGGTGATATCAATCAAAAAAACCAAGCCGTTGTAAATCGGCTCGAAGATTGTGGTATGGAAGAAGCTTGCCATTTACCAATTCTAGCTCAAATTTTATCTTATATCCAGAACCCAAGGAGTTAGGTCAATTTTATTCATAAACAACAAAAAACTTTCACTTTCATTTAATAAGGGGTTTATGACATCAAGAGTTTTTTGGGCGAACGCTTCAGGTGAAATCAGGCGGTTAGTTTCGCCGGTGGCGGTGTTGATTTTCCAAATATCGTCGCTGAAAGCGATGCCACCCCGATACCAACAATCGGGGTAAGCGCAAGCCGGCACAACTTTCGGCACGGCGCAATAGAGATTTTCTCCTCCTTTGCTCCAGACGCATTTTTCGGGCAAGGTTTGAAGCGCCGAATCGGTTGAGCGATGCTCGGTTAGGTTATAGAGTTTGGTTCTGAAAGAATCGCTGACGCTTTCGGAATAAAGCGCCAATTTTTTGTCCGGTGACACCAGAATTGTCAGGCCGTTTTGTCCGCCCAGAATTTTACTTAAATTGCCGTTGCTGGTGTTTAAGAAATAGGAAAAACCCTTAGCGCCGGCCGTTGGTTTGGTTGTCAAAACAATAGTCTTATTGTCGGCGAAAGCAGCCAACCATTCGCTTAGCGGTGATTCAAAAATCAAGGTTTTTTTGCCACCGTCGGCATTGGCGAAAATACTCCCCACGCCACTGCCGGTCGGGTAAAGATAAAACATTTTGCTTTTGTCGGGTGAAATAGTCAAAGCGGAAATTTTCTGCGGCAAATAGACGCCACTCAATTCTTTTTCGGTAGAGCCAGCCCCGCCAACGGCGGGGCTGGCATTGCCGGACAATTTGGCGGCAAAACTTTCAATCGTTTCATTGTCGTCTTTTAATTGGCGAGTGATGACCACATCGCCGGCGTTGCCCCAGATTGCCTCGTAAATTTTCGGTATGGTCTTATTGGAAATCCGATTGACGGTTAAGGTGTTGGTGAAAGTTTCAAAAATGTTGCCGTCAGCGCGTTGGATGTAGCGAATCAGTGTGCTTTTGGTTTTGTCGGTATTTACAATATCAAAAATACCCGCGCCGCCCACCGGCTCACTGGTGATCTGGCGCAATCTGGGAATAACAACTCTTGCCTCGGTGCCAGAAGTAGAGGTGCCGGTCGATACCAAAGGCATTGGCGGCAAAACACCACCCGGTCCGAGCGGCAAGGTCGGCGGCACCGGCTCACCTTCGCCATCTTTCATAAAGAAGAAATAGTAAGCGACACCCAAGGCAATTGCTACCAACAACACGGCGATGAAAATTATAATTAAGTTTTTTTTATTGGAGGACATTTTGTTATTGTTTTTTATGTTGAGTTGTTATCGTGCTCCTTTATAACATACCCCCACCGTTCTTATTATAGTACCCGCCGATGCATCGCGAGAATCAGTTTCAGCAGCTGCTTGGTCTACCCTTGTCCAATCTGTTTGGCAGTCTGTCTGTGACAAAAACGGCCCATCAGACCGCAAGGCGTCACTCCCATCTGCTTGACGTTGGTAATAGGAAAAATAATAACCATCAGCGATTATCCGATCCCGTATGGAATCGATGGTGTTTGTTTGAATTGTCTTAATTTGTTCTACCAGAGAACGCAATCGGTTTTGTTCAGTTCCACCCGCGTCTTCGGTGGTCGCGATATAATCGATATGGTCTGTTAATCTATCCAGCTCGTCGTTTATCTTACGATTGAGAATCATCTTCATGGCTTGGGCGCCAACCAAATTACCACCCCCCAAAGCGATTTGTATACCATCCACTCGACTGTTAAAAGCCCCTATGGCCGAAACCTCCTCACGCATTTCCTCGGCAATGTCCAACAGTCGATCTCTTTCCGCAGAATCACTCAGTTCATTAGCTGTAATAACTGCTTGGTTTGTTAGATTTCCCGCCTCCCTTATGTTTTCGAGAAGAGTAGTAAAAGTAGGAGCTGTCGTTACTGTTGGTGGGGCGGCAGGCGCAGTGATGGTGTCAATGTTGACATTAAAATTGACCAACGAAGGGTTGATGGTAAATAAAATAATGTAAGAACCGAGCGCCAAGAGCAAACCGAGAACGGCGTCAAAAATCCACTTTTTGCCTTTGGCCTTGCCCCCAAGGGATTCCGAGCCCATATAGATAATGCCGCCGAGGACAATCATAATAATTGCCAAAACAGCGGCGATGCCGATGGTCAAATTGAAAGCGCCTTTGATGTAATTACCGGCGTTTTGCACGGCTGGTTTGCCGCCAACATCCGTGTCTGTAGTCCCTGGCAACGGCGCCAATGGCACATAAGGTGTTTGGGCGAAGACGGTTGTGAGTGCCAAAAGATTGGCAGTAATGAGTAAGGCCAAACCAATAGCAAATATTTTTTTATTAAAATGAGAGTAAGCCATTGTTTTTTTCACCGAAAGCGATATTAAGAGTTTTAGCGGCAAACTGGAAGATAGCTTTCAGGTGATTTATCCGGAGGGCGATGGCGGCTGTGCCGGCGTTTCCCCCAACTTGCCTCAAAGTGATTTGATTGTTTTCGCCGCCGGGCGAAACCGGCTGACTGTTCATTTGCCAAACAAAATTGAGTTTGGCGTCAGCTGCGGCAGTCGCGGCAAAAAAGTAAGGGACGGCGAAAAGATTAATTTCCTGTTCGGTTAGGGTTGCTGTGTCGGAGAGTTCCTTATTGAATAGAATTCCTAAGCGCGGATTGTCTTCATAAAAAGCGACTAACGGCGCTTGGGGCTGGGCGGTAATTGTCCCAAAAGCAGAAACCAAACCGTCCAAGGTTGAGACCTCCACCGAAACAGTGGTTGGTTTTAGGGGCACCGAACCTCTGGCCATTATGGTGTTTTTGCCGGCGCCGGAAGCGTCCTGAATTATTTTATAGTCCACCTTCCATTTGTAAATAAGTTCATCGTCGCTGAATCTTTGGCCATCCTTGATAATTTCCGGCAGGGCGATGACTTTAACGGGCGAGCCGTAACTGTAAAGCCGTTTGCCTTTGTAAAAAGGCGGGACATAGGAAGTTGGTTCCCAAATTAAGCTCACCTCGGCGGGCGTGATGGTTACGGTATTGTTTATTTTTGCTCCGTCTGTGGTTTCTATGGTAACTATCAAATTAACAGATGCGCCGATTGCGCCGGTTTTGAAACTAAAACTTTTTTCGCCGACCGAGGCCTTTTCCAGCTCGCCGTTCACGAACCAAGAAATTTTTGAGCGGTCCAAATCAACACCAAGTCCTTCAAGAGTGGCTTTGACAGTTTGATTGGCGCCCGGCGATTCCGGCGAAAGATGAATAGTAACATCTCCGGCAGTGAGGTAGGACGGCAAAAGCTGGGCGCTAGCAAAAAGCGGCAAAATTACAAAAAGAGCGATTATTGTTTTATGAAAATTGCTAGCAGTCATCATGGTCATTTTAACATATCAAAAACATTAATTCATTAAATCCCCCGGCTTTCGCTTCGCTCAACCCACCCCCTTTTCAAGGGGGATTTCAGGTTATCCAATCTCCTTTGTAAAGGGAGTACCCGAGTCTGCGAGGGGGAGGGATTTTTCTCCCCCACCTCCCTCCGCCGCCTCCAGCTCTTGACGGGCTTTTTTGATGGCTAAAATTTGCGACGGGTCGGAGGTGATAATTTGGTCTTCGGTATAGGAAGCGATGATTTTGATGGCCACATGTTTCAAGCCGGCGAAGAAAATCCCTTCCCCCACATCCGATTCCAGCAACAGGAATTTTTCTTCATCGGTCAAATTAAAAATCTGCTGAATTTTATCTATTACCGAAGTGGACTGCTTTAACAAAATCTGAATAGACGAGTTGGTGATAATCGGTAAGCCATAAGATGATTTCAAAAAATCATCCACATCCTGGGTAATGGTCGCCAAACCGAGAAAATATTTGCGGCCGCGTTTTGCCAGTGACAGCAAAAACGATGCCGTGTCCTCGGATTTCATCATCCACCAAGCCTCATCAATCACCAACAGCCGTTTTTTTAATTTTTTCCTGATGGCGTTCCAAATGAAGTGGGTAACGATATACATCGCCACCGGTTTCAACTCCTCTTCCATATCGCGCAAGGAGAAAACAACGAACTTGCCGTCTATGTCAATGTTGGAAGGCTGGTTGATGAAACCGGTCCAAGTGCCGTGAGTATATTTGGCGAGCCGCTGGACGAGCGCTTCACCGCCTTCCATTCCCGCCAGCACCATTTCAAAATCGGACATCAGCGGCGGTTCAACGGCCGCGAAATCGCTGTCAATGTTAATATCTTTTAAAGCGTAGGTTTCGGTAATCGCTCGGTCAGTAATTGAGTCCTCTTCCGGCGACAAACCGCCGAGCATTATCCGGAACAAGCCGACTAGGTTGATGATGTGGGAACGCAGGACATCGGCCGGCGACTCGTCTTCGCGCGCCACCGGCAGTTCAAAGGGGTTGATGTGGTGTTCGGAAGTCAGTGAAATGTTGAAATACTTTCCGCCGGTGGCGTTAGCCATATATTCATATTCTCGTTCCGGGTCAAGCACCAAAATATCCACATCAAACATCAGCGAGCGCAGAATTTCCAATTTAGTCATATAGGAATTGTGAACAAACATTCCGGCGTAACCAGCCGCGAACACTTCGTTATCCACCGTCAAATCATACACATATTTTTCTTTGTGATTTTTGATTCTCTCAACCCTGACGATGGGGTCCCAAAACAAATCGGCGTTGGCGAGTTTTTCTAAGGTAGCGATGATTATTTCCGCTTTGGGTAAAGCCGTTGCCAATTTCTCGTAATATTCCATTATTCTTTCAGCTGCCACCCGCAAGGTTTCGTAAGAAGTATTGCGTTGGGGCATTTGATTGATGGTAACGCCAAGATGGCGGTCAATACTTTTCAGTGGCAAATTTAATTTGTGGCAACCGGTGGCAATTGCCATTTTTACTTCCCCAACCGTGGGACTGGCGTTATCCAAAACAGACATCAAAGCGAAAGCATTTTGAGCGAGCGGGGCGAATCTTTGGTTTTTCATAACTGACCAGCTAGTGCCAAGAGTTTGCCAAAGGCGATGATTGATAATTTTATCAGTGCTGGCCTCACTAAGCATTTTTTCCAGTGGCGGTAAATTAACCAAACATTTGAGCCCAGTTTCCATTTCCCTGAAGGTGACCAATTTTTGTTTGAGTAGCTTAATCACACGGCTTAGCCGGCGTGGCGAGGGATTACTTTTGCCAGTTCTCAAAACATTGATTTCCGGCAAGCCTCGGGTGGCGAACGGGAAGACGACATTGAGTTCCTCAATCAAATTTCTAACGGTTGGAATGACATCAACATTAGTGTTGCTTTCGGCTCTCTCGGCAAGTTGGTGGTTTAAGCCGCATTTTCTTTCGGAAACAAAGCCGATGTTTTTGGCAAAACAGGCAACATTTTCTTTTCCTGAAATCGCGAGTTGCCAGTATATTCTTTTTCTTCCAGTCATCGGATTTTTCTTGCGGCGGGCTTTAACCCTAGCGATAACATCAAAATAGAGTAATAGATAGGAGAGATCCGAAATCAAATTTTTTGATTTGGAAACCGCGGAAATAAGATTTTTTTCCACTCCGCCGTCGCCTTCAAAATAGGAAGCGAGATAAGCAGCAATAATTTTTCGTTCAGAACCGAAGAGAAACGGCGGCACTCGTTTGTCGGCGGATTTACCTCCAACGCCAAGCACTTTAATTAATTGCAGAAATGGCCGGCTGGCAGCGACAATTCCTCGATTGGCTTCAAAACAGGAGACCGCCAAATTTTCAAATGCTTTTTTGATGTCAGCGATAACTTCTTTGTCCGTGTTGCTTATCATAATTGCGGTTTCGGTAATTGTTCCTTCCGAAGTGATATAACCGAGGATTTTGGCAAAGTCCTCGGTGATTGGAAAAATAACAGGAAGTCGGCCGCTGCCGTTGGCGGTAACGATCTCAAGTTTTTGTAATCGGTCATTATTAATTTCTAATCCAATTTTTTTGATGACTTTGAAAAAATAATCAAGCGGCATTCTCCGGCCGACGCGGTATTTGTAAAGGTATCGGTCAAAACGGTTATCAATCGCACCCCCGGTAATATTTTTGTAATTCTTGTTTATTATTGAATCGGCCCCGACGACATAAAGTTTTTCATCTTTTAGCAATTCCAGCAAATTGAAGTTTTTGTTTGGATTTTCCGGCGGTGCGATAAGCCGCGGCAGAGGCGTCCATTCGCCAACGGCGACATCGGCACTTTTTGTCGCCGCCACCCGACCGTTTTTGATAACCAGCATATTATGGTCGCCGGTGGCCGTAATCATCCGACCGCTTTGGGTTTGGAATTTGTAAAAAACAACAGGGGCGATTTTTCTGGCGGCAACTGAGACCTCGCTCCACTCGCCCTTCAGTTCTTTGTTGAAACTCCAAACTTCAATGGCAGGACTGTGGACACCTTCCAATTCTTCGTCACGGTAAGTAATGCCGTGTTTTTTTATGGAGTCGTCTACAATTTCTTTAATCGGACGAAGATTGATGACGCCGTTTTCTTTGGCTAAGACCACTTCATTTCCATGAATGCTTTTACCCGAACCCGATTTGGCGAAAACAATGGAGTTAAAATTTTCTAACGAGAAGCGGTCAAACAAAACCAGCGAGGAATTGTGGCGGTTGATGCCGTAGAGGACGCCTTTGTCGGAAGTCAGGTCAAAAGAGACGAAAGGAAAAATACCGGACAAGGGCGAGGAATTTAACTTGGTATGAACCAAAAGCTCGTCGTCAGCGGTGGGAATGACGCTGCGGAAACCTTGTTCCTGCTGGAACAGCGCCGGTTTCAAATAGACCAATTTGGATTCCAACATTGATTTGATTTCCGATTCCAGACGATTGAGTTCGGTTTCATCGTCGGCGAAAATGGAAATGTAAAGGCCGACGTCAAAAATTTTCTCGGTCGCTTGCTGGAGGGCGTCGCGCAAATTTTCCAAGTCCTGATAAGCGGTGTCCAGTTTCGGGTCGCGCACCATACCCTTTTCTTCCCGCAAGTGAATTTGGCTCTGGACTTCGGCGACTTTTTTCTGGAATTGGCGCAAAACACGAGAAGTTTCCACCGGATGAATAAAAATGGAAACATTAAAAACTTTGTCCAGATTGATGATCGGTGTGAACCAGCTTTCGGACAAGTAGCGCGGATAGGAAATGACGAAGAAAGTCCGAATCAGTTTTTCGCCCAAGTTAATTTCTTTCGGGTTAACCTTGAAGGCCGACGGGGCGATGATGTCCCGCAATTCCAAAACGCCGGCCTCGTAAATTTCCTGCGGCAAAACCGGCGCAACCGGCAATCTATTTTTTTTGAAGATATCAAGAAATCCCATTTATTTAAAAAGTTCCAAGTTCCAAATCACAAGCTCCAAACAAATTTCAATATTTAATATTAAATTTTAATTATTGTTTGGAATTTGGATTTTGTAATTTGGAATTTATGCCTTTATTTTACCATTTCAAACGCTTTTATTCACAATGGAACTGAATATTTTGATAAACTCGGTCGTTTCATTGGCCAACCGCCGTCGTTCTGTTTCTAGTTCTTTATCATTTCCAACATCAATCAAATCTAACCAAAATCAACTTTCTTTGGCTTCTTTGCGGGAAATTCTGATTCTCATGGCGAAATCTTTCTTACCCAAACATTCATTTGCCTCAATGTAATTCGCGCCGATTGACCCCGACAATCTGACCAATTGACGAGAGTCCTCGAAATTAGCAACATTTTTTGGGATTTTTTTTACAAAAATTCTGATATTTTTTGCAAAAAGCAAAGTTCTTTCTTCTAACTTAAAGGGCACTGGCGTTTCTTTTCTTTGGTCATTCTCCATTTAACTTTTTAATTTTATTTAGATTTGTTTGGAATTTGGAGCTTGGAATTTGAAATTTATCCAGCTAATTCTGATTTAGCTGGATGGGTTTTTCCATCTCACCGGGATTGAAAATTTTGTAAAACAATTCAATCACCTCTTCGGTGCCGAGCGAAGCGGTGCGCAAGCCGCAACGCGCCAACCCTTGATTTACCACCCCAACGCGTTCCTCAATTTGCAGCCGGTCCTCTTCAAATCGTTGGATTTTCGCCACCGCCGCGTCGGTGGCTTCCTCCCGCCGGCCCAAAAATTGTTTGATCGGATTGCCTTTGACCGCCAACATCGCCGGTGAATAAGGAATGGTCACAAAAAAACTTTTGCTCATGATGTTGGTGTTCTCGGTGAAATTTTTGATGAAGCCGATGTATTCGTGGGTCTGGATTTTCATCAGGTCGTTGCTCTGTTCTTTGAGCCGCTCTTCCAGCAGGGCAAGATAAGGTCTAATGTCCAGCCGGCGCGATTGAATAAAAATCTGGACGGAGAAATCCAGCGAGTTAAGAAAATTTTGAAACTGGCCGATAATCGCCTGTTGTTCGTCTTCGCCTTTCAGGGCGAAATTGATTGAAGACACCAAAAGAATTGCCCGATAAGAGCCGTTTTTCAAAACAACAATACCGTCCCGCACTTCTTTGATGGGCACAAAATCCTGGGTCGGTTTGGGCTTAGAAAAATTAAAAATAACCATAAGTTCATTATACTTGGATAAGTTCCAAGCTCCAAACAAATTTCAATATTTAATATTAAATTTTAATTATTGTTTGGAATTTGGAACTTGATATTTGGAACTTACTTCCTCATTGTTTCCTGTGTCCCCGGGTTTGTTTGGTCGTAAATGTCCAAACTCCAAGTGAGGTCTTTGAGCCGGCTTTCCGACAGGCGCGGCACGGTGATGGGCGTTCCTTCCGTTGCTTTGATGTCTTTGCCGGTTGGCGTTTTGGGCACTTTGCGCCAGATGTAGAGCCGGCTACCGCGGAAAAAGTGGAAAGCCGATTCCAAAACGGCGATGAAGTTCCGGCCGTTCAATTTGAAAAAAGCCAAAGCTAAAGCGAAACCGGCAGCGGCTAATATCAAAGGAATGGCGATGAGCAAGGGCAAGAAACGATAAAGGGCGAAACAGAAACCGGCGCCGCCGGCAAGGTAAATAAACTGCTTCAGGGTTAGTGGCCCAAAGATTCTGTCTTCTACTTCAATAAATTGCGGGATCTGGAAACGCATAGTCCTATAACATGTAACTTATAACTTGTAACTTAAGATTTGTAATTTATAATTTTCTTAAAACACCCCATAACATTGCTCCAATTTTTTCCGTCAAATTTAATAATTCATCATATTCTTTATCGTCCAGATATTTTCTTTTGTGAGAAAAATAAATCAGATATTTACTTTCTTTAAGTGAACCATAAGATATCTCTAGGAAATTTTTCAAGACGGCATTTCTTTGTCTGGCAAAACCCTCAATGTAATTTAGAATGACTGATAAAGCGGCTCTTCTTATCTGACTTGTAACTCCATAAATCTCCTCTTTGGGAAAATGCCTCGTCCCATCATAGATCTTATTCACATATTCATCCATTAGCATTTTCAACTTGCTGTGGAAATCATTTTCTTTATTTTCTCTCATTTTTTAAGGTTACAAGTTACATGTTACAAGT
>MHSF01000022.1 GCA_001822695.1 Candidatus Taylorbacteria bacterium RIFCSPLOWO2_02_FULL_44_35
CCACAGCCGCTGTTACCTACCCTCTCGCTATCGGCGCAGTGGCAATTCTTTCTTCAATCGTCGGCACTTGGTTTGTAAAACTTGGTTCTTCGCAAAATATAATGAATGCTCTGTATAAAGGATTGGCAGTAGCAGGCGGGCTTTCGGCCATTGCTTTCTATCCAATTACCAAATGGGTAATGGGCGCTAACGGACTCTATTCCGTCGCCAATCTTTTTTACTGCGCCTTAATCGGCCTCGCTGTTACCGCGCTTTTGGTAATTATCACCGAATATTTTACCGGCACCGGCCACAAACCAGTCCAATCCATCGCCCAAGCGTCGCTTTCCGGCCACGGCACCAATATCATTCAGGGTTTAGCGATTTCAATGAAATCAACTGCTGGACCGACTTTGGTAATCGCCAGCGGTATTTTGCTCACTTATAATTTCGCCGGTCTTTACGGAATCGCGGTAGCGGCAATGAGTATGCTTTCTATGGCGGGAATAATTGTCGCCATTGATTCTTACGGGCCGATTACCGACAACGCCGGCGGCATTGCTGAAATGGCTGAATTACCTAAAGAAGTGCGCGATGTTACCGACCCGTTGGATGCCGTTGGAAACACAACAAAGGCCGTCACCAAAGGTTACGCTATCGGCTCGGCCGGCTTGGCGGCATTGGTTTTGTTCTCCGCCTATACTGAAGAATTGGCCAATCTTGGCGCGCGATTTGATTTTGCTTTAGGCGACCCGAAGGTCTTGGTTGGTTTATTCATCGGCGGTCTGCTTCCTTATTATTTCGCCGCTCTGGCAATGGAGGCCGTCGGCAAAACAGCCGGCAAAGTGGTAGAAGAAGTGCGCCGGCAATTCCGGGAAATTAAAGGCATTATGACTGGCGAAGCGAAACCCGACTACGGCACTTGTGTGGATATTGTTACCAAAGCGGCCATCAAACAAATGATTTTGCCGGCTTTGATTCCGGTCTTGGCGCCGATTTTGGTGGGCTTCATTTTGGGCCCGGTGGCGCTCGGCGGTTTGCTGGTCGGTTCAATTATTACCGGCTTGTTTATTGCTATATCAATGACTTCCGGTGGTGGCGCTTGGGACAATGCCAAAAAATTTATTGAGCAAGGCAATTATGGCGGCAAAGGAAGCGATGCTCACAAAGCGGCCGTTACCGGCGACACCGTCGGCGACCCTTACAAGGACACCGCCGGCCCCGCCATCAATCCAATGATAAAAATCTTAAACATTGTCGCGCTATTAATTATTGGATTATTGATTAAGTGATATTATTATAAATATGGTAGATGTTCAATTTGAAGAAAATGGCCAATTTGGTTCCAGCGGCAGCTTCCAACCGCGGAGAATTTTAGGCGTGCCGGCAACGCCGGGTATGATTCGCCTGCTCGGCAAGTTTGGAATTCGCAATGAAAAAATCGCCGGTTACATTTTGATTACCATCGCCATCGTCGCTTTTACCGTCTCCATTTTTATCTTTATGAATGTGTTTAATCGTGGTTCAAATAATGCGGGAGCTGACGCCCCGAGAGTCGGTCCGCCGGTCGGGGAAATATGATACTCAACCAAAATGTTTTTAAAATCAAACGGACAAAAAGGTTTTACACTGATTGAGCTCTTGGTAGTAATTTCCATTATTTCACTGTTGTCGTCCGTGGTATTGTCAAGTGTCAGTAGCGCCAGACTTAAAGCCAAAGACAGTAAAAAAATGCTTGAACTCAAGCAACTTATTATCAGCCTTGAAAGATACTACATGGATACAAATTCTTTACCCCCAAATGTAAACGCGGTTAACGGGTGGTGCATTATCGGTCAGAGTTATTCAGGAAGCGTGTGCGCAGGAGGATTGATAAGCAGCGGTTATTTTGGGTCGCTACCAGTATCTCCGGATACCAACCTCTATTATTACTACGACTATGGAACTTATGGATTGGTAGCGTCGCGTTTTAATCCGCAAAGATATGGTCCTGGTACGCGCGGTTTGCATTGTTCTGATGCCACAGGGGGGGCTAGTGATAAATGGTATTGTCTCGAATTTAATAAATAATAGAGATTTGAAAGAGTGGGGCTTAGTTATAATAATAGTAGGCATTTATGAAAAAATTTGAGGAACAAAAATTCAACATCCCGAAACTGAAAGGCATTTCGGAAAAAAATATTGAGGAACATTTGAAGCTGTATGCCGGCTATGTGAAAAATTCTAATTTGATTCTGGAAAAAAACGAAGAAAACGAGCTCCAACGCCGGTTCGGTTTTGAATTCAACGGAATGCGCAATCACGAATATTTTTTTGCGCAGTTTGAAGGCGGCTCGCTATCGCTCGCCGCCGGCAGTCCGTTGAAAAAAGCGACTGTGGAAGAATTTGGCTCATTTGAGACCTGGCTTGCCAGTTTCAAAAACCTGGCGCTGACTCGTGGTATCGGCTGGGCAATGCTTTATTACGACCCTCTGACAAAGAGATTGCTAAACGCTTGGGTGGACGAACAACACATCGGCCAATTAAACGGTTGCCAAACCATTCTCGCTTTGGATATGTGGGAACACGCTTTTGTCGCCGACTATCAACCCAGCGGTAAAAAAAATTATATTGAGGATTTTTTTGCTAATTTGAATTGGGAAATGGTAGAGAGAAATTTCAAAATTTGACTTTTTGTTTTCTACTTTGATACAATATACTTAATATGAGATTCAGCGAAAGCCAAGTAGACCTGTTGGCAAAATATCTGTCAGATATCTCAAAAATTCTTTTTGCTTCAACGGTTGTTGGTTTTTTTCTGCCAACTACCGCTGGTGAAATTACCATTCCGGTATTTGTCTTGGGTTCAATCGTAACAGCAACCAGCTTGGCCTTTAGTGTAAGATTAGCAAGATAAATTTGTTAGAATATTATGAATTTAGCGATCGCATATTTAATAATCGGAGCAATTTTAACAATAATTTTTGTTGTGGTTATTCGCCACAAAAAATAATTTTATGAATGAAACAACTTTTTACATAATCGCCATAATCGCCGCGCTCGGTATGCTTGCCGTTGGTTTGTTCTATAAACCACGGGCGATTTGACTAACTTTTGGTTTTGTAGAAAATGAACTAAAGAACTCTTGAAAATCACGCAATCAAGTTTTTCATCAGAGACCAGAAACCAGCTCGGGAGTCGGTCCTCCTTAATTATCTAAATCATTATGAACCTTCTTACTTTTTACATCGCAGCGGGCATCTTGTTTTTCTTTATTATCATGTGGGTAATTATTATGTTAAAAAAGGGCCAATAAAATGGATTCTGCCGACACAACACTTTACATTGTGGCTATAATTGTTTTCCTTGCTGATTTTGCGGCTTTGATTTATTTCAACCACATTGTTGCCGCGAGACAAAAGTAGTTTTTCTCTTTGATAATATTTTCAAAAACGCGAAAACGGCGTAGCAAAAAAATAGCGCCCAAGCGGGAAAATATGGAATTGAGATGGAAGCAAAAGATAAGGTGGCAAAAAACGCAACGATTTTGAGTTGGAAAGTTAGTAAGATATAGGCGATAAAGGCGAAGGGCAGAGCGATAATTTGGCTGACAAAACCTATGGCGCCGGCGAGAAAACCGAACAGCATAGTCCAAGGAATGGTCGGCAAAATTAAAAGATTGGCCGGCAAGGCAACGAGAGAAAGCTGACCCATTTGATAAAGCAAGAGCGGCAAAACGAAAATTTGGGTGGCGATGGTGGCCGCCGCGATTTGCCGCAGTTGAAGTTTTTCGGTGATGAAACCTAGCCGTTTTTCAATAGTCGGCGACAGGTAAATTAAACCGAGAGTGGAAAGGAAAGAAAGCTGAAACGAGGTGTCAAAGACCAAAATTTTCGGATTGTGAAGAATCATCAAAAAACCGGCGAGCAGCAGAGCCCGGGTAATATCGTAAAGCCGGCCGGTGGCGCGAGCGACAATTACCAGGATTGCCATCAGCGACGCCCGCACCACCGTCGCCGAACCGCCGGTCATTATGGCGAAAAAAATAATGGCTAGTCCGCCAAAAGAAAATCTGGCAAAACGGGGCAAAAAAGCCAGCAGGCGCATAATAAATTCGGCGACGATGGTGATGTTGTAGCCCGACAAAACGACAATATGAATTACGCCAACCACCCGGAATTTTTCCAGCCATTCTGTACCAAGAGAGCGTTTGGCCCCCACCACCAAACCACCCGAAAGTGCCCCCGCCGGCTCGGGAATCATTGCGCCGACATTTTCCAAAAAAGAATTTTTAAAATTAAACAGTACCCTTTTTACCGAGTTGCCGTTATTTTTTGAAACCAAAATAATGGCCGGCTGAAACATCACATAGCCAATGCCGTCTTTGGCGAGGTAGGAAATATAATCAAATTGGCGCAAATCATCGGGTTCGTTAAAATTTTTCGGTTTTTCCAAAATCCCACGCAATTTCACTTTGTCGCCGTAAGAAAATTTTGGATAAGGCGCGACGGTTACTAAAATTTTACCCGCCGACGAGGCAGATCTGTCTTCCTCAATATCAATCGTTAGTTTAGTGTTATTTTCTCTTTCGTCCGGCTCAACGCTGATTATTCCCTCAAGCAAAACTGTTTGGTCAACTTTTTCTTCCAATTTTGGAACAATGCCTTTATCAACGGAAAAATCAAAACGCCAAACACCTAAACTAGCAGCGAAAAAAATCACAGAAATCAGAAATAAAGGCGAAACCTTTTTTTCCGAAAAAGGTTTCGCCTTGTGAAACGCCTTGTGAGAGATTAAACCAGCAACCAGAATCGCTCCGGCCAGAAAAATCAGAAATTGCCAGAAACTCGCGCCGAAATCGTAAAATGACCGAAAGAAAATACCGAGTGCGAAACCGAACAAACCAAAATAGAAAAATTTATCGCGAGTCATTTAATTTGTGGGTTTCGGAATACCTTTTTCGGCATATGTTTCGCGGAACACGAAATTTTCCTGCTGGAAAATTTCTCTGTCCGGCGCCAGCCGCGCCTCCCAAGTTTCCGCTCAACATACGCCTTCAACGGCATTCCGAAATCTAAAGCAATTTAGGTTTTCGGCCTTCAGCAAACGCTTGAGCAATCTCGTCGCACCTTTCATTTTCCGGATGACCGATATGCCCAGCCACATATTTCCACTCAACCTCCTTCCCCGCCGTCAGTTCATAAAGGGATTCCCAAAGGTCGCGATTTAGAACACCTTTTCTGTCCTTGGTCCGCCAACCGTTTTTTTGCCAACCGTGAATCCATTTAGTCATGCCATCTATCAAATACTTAGAGTCAGAATAAATCTTATAACTTGTAATTTGTAACTTGTAACCTTTAGAATCAAGAAAAGACAGCGCTTCAATGGCGGCAGTAAGTTCCATTCTATTATTAGTAGTGTGCTCTGCTCTTCCCCCGATTTCTTTTTTAGAAATTAGAAATTGAGAATTAGAAATTTTTATCATCGCTGCCCATCCTCCCGGCCCCGGATTACCCTTAGACGACCCGTCGGTGAAAATTATTATTTCATTGTCATTCATAAAATAAATTTATAACCTTAACTTGCTCGGAAACCAATTTTCGTTTTGGGTTTTATTTTTTCATCAAGCAAATTTTTTATCAACTCAAAAATTGTTTTGAAACGCTGATCTGATTTTCTTTCCAAATCTTCAATCTTGCGCCGTAATTCTTCGTGTGAAGCCATTAACTGGCGCAATTTGGTAAAAGTACGAATAATTTGAATATTTACTTGAATTGCCCGCCGACTTCTCAAAACACTGGAAAGCATCGCCACGCCTTGCTCTGTAAATACTAAAGGCTTTTTGCGAATACCTCCCCAACTTGATGTCACAAATTGTGACTTCAAGATAATAAATTCTCCTGTGGTTAATTGAAACATGAAATCGTTCGGGAATCTTTCTAAATTTCTTCGTACGGCCTGATTAAGTTCTCTAGTTTTCACTTCGTAAAGTTCTGCCAAGTCATTATCGAACATTACTTTTCGTCCACGAATAAGAAAAATTCGACTGACAATACGCTCATCAGGAATCAACGTTGGTAGATTTTTGTTCTCGCCCATATCCCCAGTTTACCCGAAACTTATTTCAAGTCAAAATTAATTGACCCCAATGCAAGTTGTTGACTTTTTTGTTTATTGGCCACAAAAAGAGGCAGTGCAACTCGCACCGCCTTTTTTATTACTTGTGATTTTTATTTCCTCCCCCCGCCCAAAAGATATTTTCTTGGATTTTCGTCTAGGTCGGTAAAAATGTCGGCTACTTCAATCAGTTTGGCGGAAGTGGATTTGCCGAAAGAAACGATTTCCACCTGACAGCCCTCATTGGTTTTTAAATATTCCACCAGCGGCACAAAGTCGCCATCGCCGGAAACGATAATCACTGCGTTTAACTTCGGCGCCATTTTAATCGCGTCCACTGCCAAGCCAACATCCCAATCGGCTTTTTTGGCGCCACCGGAGAAAATTTGTAAATCCTTAGTTTTGGCTTCAATGCCGACTTTGCCGAGGGCTTCAAAAAACGCTTTCTCTTCCCCGCTTTCGGTCGTAACCACATAAGCAATAGCGCGGATTAAACCGCGACCAGCCACCGCGTCCTTGACCACTTGACCGAAATTGACTCTGGTGTGATAAAGATTTTTGGCGCAATGATAAAGGTTCTGGGTGTCAATGAAGACCCCCACTTTTTGTTCTTTATGCTTTATTACTGACATAAAAATATTTTACTTTTTTAATTCCAACTTTCGAACCAAAGAGCCATATCTCTTTTCGGATTTTTTTTGAAGATAGCGCAAGTGGGTCTGGCGGTCAGCAACCATTTTCAAAAGACCTCGGCGCGAGTGCTTGTCTTTGGCATGTTTCTTTAAATGGCGCGCTAATTCTTCAATCCGTTTGGTTAAAATGGAGACCTGAACCTCTGGTGAGCCGGTATCTTTTTCGTGAATTGCCGCCACTTTGATAACTTTTTGTTTTTTATTTTTTGTAAGCATTGTGCCTAAAGAATAGCACAACAGATTAATTTGCGCAAATGACTTTCAGACACAGCGTGTCCACAAGCTTGTGGACACGCTGTGTCTGTGAGTATACAATTACCACAATGAAAGTCCTGATTATAGAAGATGACAAGTTTATGGCTGGGTTGCTAGCGAAGAAATTCGAGGAAAATAGTTTTACCATTGGCCATTTGGGAAGCGGCGAAAAAGCCGTCGCGGAAACAGTTGCCCAAAAACCCGATGTTGTTATTTTAGATATTCTTCTCCCCGACAGAAACGGCTTTGAGGTTTTGAAGGAACTCAAAGAAAAAGAAGCGACAAAAAACATTCCGGTGATTATCGTTTCCAATCTGGGCTCAAAGGATGATTTTGAAAAAGGCAGCCGGCTCGGCGCCTGTGGCTTTATGGTCAAAGCAACCATTACCCCGGAAGATGTTGTGGCCAAGGCCAAACAAGTGATTGCCGGCGTTATCACCGAAAGCCAGTAATCAAAGAAAACAGCCAAATGATGACCGGCGACAAAAATTTCCAAACCGCAAAAACGACGATAATTACCAACGGAAAAGAATAGCGCTCCATTGATTCGCGAATTTGTCGGAACCGTTCTGGCAAAAAAGCCCAAAGGATTTTCGAGCCGTCCAAGGGCGGCACCGGAATTAAATTGAAAATCGCCAGCACTAAGTTGATAACGACAATAACAGCGGCAATGTTTACAAAAGCGGCACCGAGCGGTGCGCTGGCAAATCTAATCAACAAACCGAAAACCAGCGCTAGGAAAATGTTAGCCAGCGGCCCGGCAGCGGCAACCAACGATTCGCCCCATTTTTGATTGCGGAAATTATAAGGATTGTAGGGTACCGGTTTGGCCCAACCGAAAGTGAAGCCAGACAGTGAAGTCAAAAGCGGGACAATGACTGAACCGACAGGGTCAAGGTGTTTTAGGGGATTCAAAGTCAGCCGGCCTTGTAACCGCGCCGTCGGGTCGCCCAGAATTCCGGCGGCGTAGCCATGCGCCACTTCGTGAATCACCACAGACATTACCAGCACCATAATTTGGAATATCGTATCCATTGCGATAAAAGTTTGTCCATGATAACATAATGAAACTTAAATCCCAATGATCAAATTCCAAGTTCCAAACAATAATTAATTTTTAATATTTAATTTTGAAATTTGTTTGTGATTTGGAACTTATGATTTGGAATTTTTGCGAATAACTATGAGCAAGATTTGTCCTATCACCAAAAAAGGTTCCCGCACCGGAGGCGGTTACAGCAACCGCACTCGCGCCACCCAATTTAATCCGGTTGGCACCGCTCGTCGCTATTTGAATTTGCAGAGAAAAAAAATTTACATTCCGGAACTCAAAAAATCCGTTTCTTTAACTTTGTCCACTAAAGCCATCAGAACCATCAATAAAAACGGCGCTTACGCCGTCCTCAAAAAAGCCGGATTGATCTAGTTTCACCTTTTTGATTCGGCATTTCACTCTGAATTTTTCTAAAGATTTTTGGGATATCACGATGATTAAGTTCTATGGATTGTGATTTATTGATCTTAATTGAATTGATTGGGCGGTGACGCTTCCGTCTGAATTGGCGTATTATGGTGTGAAGCGGCTCTCCAAAAGATTCAGCGATTTCTCTAAAGTTGAAGTGATTGTTATAGCGCAAAAATAAAACCATTTTGAAACTTTTTTGCTGGTCAAATAAAATCTACCTCACTAAAATACTTTCTCCGTCGCTTTTCATTATTATAGAGCCGAGCAGATCGGTTCTTAATGTTTTTACTCCGAACTTTTCCAAGATATCCATTACTTCTTGGTGCGGATGTCCATAACGATTATTTTTTCCCGCGGATATAATCGCATACTCCGGACTGGCGTATCCGATAAAAGATTCCGATGATGAAGTTTTAGAGCCATGATGTCCCGCTTTCAAAACATCCACGTCCAAGTTTTCTTTATCAATAGACACGAGATATCCCTCAATCTTCTTGGGAGAATCTCCGGTGAAAAGAAAAGATGTGTTGCCATAAACCAGTTTTGCCACGATTGAGGCGTCATTGGTATCCATTTTTGAAACATCCCTGTCTGGAAAAAGAATCAATAAATATGCGTCATCATCCAATACCAATTTCATTCCTCGTCTTGCGAGGATTTTTTTGATTTGTTTTTCTTCAACCAGTTTTTCAAACTCCTTATAAACTGCCGTTTCTGACTCAACCCCCGGCTCCATAACAAAATCCACTTCGTATCTCTCCAAAACATCAAGCAGTCCGCTAATATGGTCTTGGTCTGGATGTGTTGCTATCACAACATCAATAGAACGATCATAAAAAGGCATTACTTTTGAAAGTTCAGCCAAAACCTGTTTATTGGGTCCTCCGTCTATCAAAATCTGCTGATTGCCCGGAGTATTGATGAGAATAGCGTCTCCTTGACTGACATTCAGAAAAGCAACGGTTAGTCTCTGGTCGCTTTCCGCAAAAACCGCATACCATACAAAAAATGTTGCCGCGAAAAGCAACCCCAAAAAGTACCATTGTAGATTTTTTCTAACTTTTTCCATGATTACTATATATTGCCATATCGCTATTAAAAAGTTTTGGGCGCACCGCGTTTTTTTGGCGAAAGTGTTCATTTATTTACATCATAAAAAGCCCATAAAAGATATTGTCGTCGGAAACTTTTGTATTATAATATCATTAGCAGGATTACTAATGATAAAAAATAAAAATATGAATAAAATTTCGTTAATTGCCAAAGTTGGCTTGGTTGCGCTTTTACTGGTCATTGCCGGCGCGGTTTTTGCCCAAGGCGGCGCAACGATTAACGCCAGTCGTGAAGTTATTAAAGAAAAGCGTCAAGAAATAAAAGATATTCGCGCTACCGCCACTTCCACCGGTAAATCCCGAGAAGAGGTACGCAATGAAGTAAAACAGAAAGTGGGGGAGGCTGTTGATAAGCTTAAAAATCTCCGTGACGAGCGTAAGGTCCAAGTTGAGCAAAAACTTCAAGAAATCAAAGCCAAGTATCAGGAAAACCGCAAGGCCCGTATTGCTGCTTATATTGAAAAAATTATCAATCGCTTTAACGCCGCCGCCGAACGGTTGGATGAATTGGCAAAAAGAATTGAAGCGCACTTAACCAAATTGGAAACCAAAAAAGTTAATGTAACGGAAGCAAAAGCTCTGTTGGCTCTAGCCAAAACCAAAATCCAAACAGCCAAAGACGCTATCGCCAAAATAAAACCGGCCGGCGATACGGCTTTGTCGGCAACTGACATTAAAACCGCCTTTGAAGATGTTCGCCAAATTACTGATGATGCAAAAGAAGCGCTTAAGGCCGCCCACGCCGCCTTAGTGGATGTTATCAGTTCTATCAAGCCCGGGTTGCACAAAATCAAACCAACGGCTACTTCTACCCCAACCACCACTCCATCCAATGATTAAAATTATCAATAATAAAACAAATCAATAAAAACATGGAACCAAACGCAACTCAAACTTCAGAAAATCGGCCGGCCGGTCCGGTCATTGGGGCGGTTATTATCATTTTGATTTTGGTGGTTGGCGCCTTATATTTCTGGGGCGCTAAATTGAACAAGGAAGCCAATCAAACACCGGAAGATATTCTGAATACAGAAGACCAAACCTTGAATCAATTGCAAACTCAAGGCACCACAACCGACATTGACGACATTAACGCTGATTTGAACGCCACCGACTTGAATAATCTTGACGCCGATTTGCAAAATATTGATAAGGAATTGGCAAATTAGCTAGGCGAGGCGGGACCTGGGAATTTTTCATCGCGTCGGAGCCCGCCAGCAGGCGGGTTAAGCGGGAAAAATTATCAGGTTCCGCTGAAGCTAAATCTGTTATGGACGAAATAAAACCTAAACGGCCAGCGAGCGTGAAAGAACTGGCGGATTCAACGGTGGAAATTGAAAGCGAATTGGCGGCAGAAGAATTAGCTCATCACCGTATTCATATTCTTAAACACCTTTGCGAGGAAACGGAAATCGCCGGTTTCCGCAAAGGTTTCGCGCCGGAAAAAATTATCCTGGAAAAATTTGGCGAGATGGGCATTTTGGAAAGAGCGGTCGGCGTGGCTCTAAACGAAGTTTATCCGGAACTTTTATTGGAACACAAAATTGACGCCATCGGCCGGCCGGAAATTAACATCACCAAACTGTCGCCCGGCCAGCCGGCCAGTTTCAAAATTAAAACGGCGGTCGTGCCAAAGTTTACTCTGCCTGATTACAAAAAAATCGCCGCCAAAATAAAAGAACAAAAAGAATTGCCGGCGGAAGTTTCCGATAAGGAAATTGAAGAATTGCTGATTCGTTTACGTTATCAATTGGCGGGTAAAAATCCGGCCGAGAAACTTGCCGCTGAAGAAGAAAATAAACTGCCGGCGATTACCGACGAAGTGGTCAAGAAGCTTGGCGATTACACCAATGTCGCCGATTTTCAAACGAAAGTCAAAGTGGCGATTTTGGAAGACAAAAAACGCCAAAATCGCGAGAGAAAACGACTGGCGATTTTTGACGGCATTCTAGAAAAAACTGTCATTCCCTTGCCGTCGGTGCTGATTGAAAATGAAACCGATTATTTGGAAGCGCGCTTTGCCGATGATTTGAAAATGATGGGCAGCAATGTGGAAGATTATTTGAAGAAAATAAAAAAGACCAAGGAAGAATTGCGTCGGGATTTGCGGCCGGGCGCGGAAAAGAAAGCGCGGACGCGACTGATTTTTGAAGCTATCGCCGCAACGGAAAAAATTGTCGCGGCGCCGGAAGAAATTAAAAAAGAAACCGAACACATTTTGTCGCACCACAAAGACGCTGACCAGAAAAAAGTGGAAGTCTTCGCCGAGTCCATCATCAAAAACGAATTAGTGATTCAATTCTTGGAAAATCAAAAATAAAAAAATTATGAAAGAAAAATTATCTCCAGAAATTACTCTTTACGGTCTTGGCTATGTTGGACGGGCAATTTTTAATTTTTTGAAGGATAAATATCAAGTTCAAATCGTAGACCCGAAACCGGCCGGGCCATTGCCGGAAGAAATTAGAAAACTCATTGTCACACCAGGCAAACAAAAACCAACGGTTTACGCCGTGGTTGCCGTACCAACTTTGCCCAAAAAAGACGGCTCTTGTGACACTTCTTTGGTTGAATTGGTGATAAAAAATTCTGAACACAAACATTATCTAATAAAATCAACTGTGGTGCCTGGCACCACCGAAAGTTTAATCAAAAAAACCGGCAAAAAAATAATTTTTAGTCCGGAATTCATCGGCGAGGGCGGCTATTTTATTCCCCATTGGAAAGGTTATCCGCATCCAACTGATATGAAACTTCACGAATTTCACATCTTCGGCAGCGAACGAGCAGAAACAAAAATTTGGGTCGGCCTCTGGCAAAAAGTGGCCGGCTGGGCGCCTCATTACGCCCAAACCGACAGCGTTACGGCAGAAATTATTAAATACGCGGAAAATTCCCATTTAGCCACTCTCAAAATGTTTTGGGATGAACTTTATGATTTGTGTAAAATAGAAAAACGCGATTACAATGAAGTTAGAGAATTATTACTCCTTGATGGCCGAATCAGCCGGGCGATGTCTTTAATCTACAAGGACGCCAGAGGTTTCGGCGGTAAATGTTTGCCGAAAGATTTAAATGCCATAGTCCGGCATATGGAAAAACGCGGTATCAATCCACATTTTTTTAAAGCGATTTTGCAATCCAATAAAATTTTCCGCGGAAAAAGCCAAAAACAATAAACAAAACTCGTTGAGGGTGTTTCTTTGGCGAGAGCTTGCGGAGCGCGACTGGCGCGGAGCAGAGAAATTTTTCAGTAGGAAAATTTCGTGTCTCGACAAAGGAATACCAGAGAAAGAGTTTTGTTTAGAAAAATTTGGTTTTGTTGCTAACATTTTGCGACACGATATAATGTTGGGATGGAACTGGCAGCCCTGGTTAAACTGAAAACGGAATTCTTGGAATATTTGGAAATTGAAAAAGGCCGAAGTGTGAAAACGGTAGAAAATTACGCTCACTATCTTGAACGATTCTTGAAATTTTCCCAAGCCAGAAAACCAGCCGACATCACCGACGAATCGGTGCGTAGATTTAGGTTGTGGTTAAACAGGCAACCCGCGCTTGGCGGCACTTTGAAAAGCAAAACTCAAAATTATTACCTCATCGCCCTGCGAACATTTTTAAAATATTTGGTAAAAAGAAAAATAACATCGCTCCCAGCGGAACGGATTGAATTGGCGCGAGTCGGCGAGCGCCAATTGGATTTGATTTCCCAAGAAGAATTGGAACGACTGCTGGCGGCGCCCGAAGGCAACGATTTGCGAACCTTGCGCGACAAAGCGATTCTGGAACTTTTGTTTTCTACAGGTTTGCGAGTTACCGAGCTTTGTTCCCTATCCCGCGATTTGAATTGGCAAGCGCCGGAAATTTCCATTCGCGGCAAAGGCGAAAAAATCCGGCTGGTTTTCATTTCCCCAGCGGCCCGCGAGGCAATTCAGCGATATTTAATGGCGCGCAAAGATATGGAAGAGCCGTTGTTTTTAAGCAATAAAAACGCAGCGCTGACGCGGCGCTCGGTGGAAAGAATCGTCAAGTTTTACGCCATCAAAGCCGGCATCGCCAAGAAAGTCGTCCCCCACAGCTTGCGCCATCTTTTCGCCACTGATTTGTTGCGCAATGGCGCCGACTTGCGCTCGGTCCAAGCTCTGCTCGGCCACGCCAACATTATGACCACCCAAATTTACACTCATGTTACCGACAAACACCTCCGCGAAATCCATCAAAATTTCCATGCTAAGAATAGAAAGTGAGAAGTCGCCAAACTTAATGTTTACTACCGAAAAATGTTAAAATACCAATATGAAAATCATATCTTGGAATGTGAATGGTTTGCGAGCCAATGTGAAAAAGGGTGGTTTTGATTGGTTGCTTAACGCCGATGCCGACATTTTTTGTCTACAAGAAACCAAAGCTCACCCCGACCAATTGCCAGAAGGCGTTCGCCAGCCACCCGGTTATCACGCCTATTTTGACCATTCAAAAGCAAAAAGCGGTTACAGCGGTATCGCGGTTTATATTAAAACCAACGACCAACAACCTACTACCAACAACCAACTAAAAATATTAAAGGTGGAATATGGCTTGGGCATGGAAGAATTAGACCAAGAGGGCCGATTTTTGGGCTTGTTTTTTGAGGGCCCGCCCGACCAGAAAGGGGCGGGTTTCGCGCTTTTAAACGTTTATTTCCCCAATGGTGGCGGTGGACCGGAACGATTGGCTTTCAAACTGCGCTATTATGACGCTTTTCTAAAATATCTTGAAAAAATAAGGAGAAAACATCCTAACATTATCTTTTGTGGGGATATTAATACGGCACATCAAGAAATTGATTTGGCTAGACCGAAAGAAAATGAAAATAACACTGGTTTTCTGCCAATTGAAAGAAAATGGCTGGATGAAGTGGAAAGAAAAAATTACATTGACACTTTCCGTTATTTCCATCCGAATGAAAAAGCCGCTTACACTTATTGGGATATGAAGACCTTCGCCCGCGACCGTAATGTCGGTTGGCGAATAGATTATTTTTTCGTTACAAAAGAATTCTTACCAAAAGTCAACAAGTCGGAAATTCTGTCTAACATTTTTGGTTCTGACCACTGCCCCATTTTTATTGAAGTTCTGTAAGGGTTTTTTGTAAAGGACACTCTATAGGACACTCTATAGGACAAAAATTTTCTATAGGACAAGTTGTCCACATTTTGTCCTTTACATGTCCTATAGAAAGAATAAAATGTTAGTGGGTGCTTTGAAAGGTTAGCTCTCTAACCAAAGAGGCACACAAGTTCCTTTAAGGAGAATCCGCGCAATTCTCTTTTGAAAGGCATCCCTGATTGCCTCATGAGAAATATCATATATCCCCAAACACTAAAACCACTTTTTAACCACTTGGATATTGATTCCTCAAGACAACCTCGGCGGCTCTTTCAACCCACAACCGCCGATGTAAGGAAAAACTCCTGACAACGGCGGTTTTTTAATGTAATGTAGTAGCCAAATTTTTTCTCGGCATATGTTTCGCGGGGCACGGATATTTTTCTACTGAAAAATTCCTCGTGCTCGCGCCAGTCGCGCTCGCCCCTCTGCCCTCGGCGGGGCGAGCAAGCCCCCGCTCAACATACGCCTTCAACAAATTTGGCTACTTTACCCAGTATTTATCCCGTATTTCTTTGACGATTTTTTCTTCCTCTTTTGTTTTTTTGTCTTTTGCTGTTTGACCAACTTTTTTTAGTTCATTATCGGAAAGTTTTGCCAACTCCCCCACCCTATTTTCTAAATATTCAGCCGTATTAAGCTTCGGATCTTCTAATACCTCCTCTAATAAAGCGTGTAAAATAAAACCGATTTTCGGTCCTGGTTTCAAATTAGTAATCTCCATAATTTTCCCGCCGGCGATTTTTAGCATGCTGACAGAAATCGGGTCACGCGACGCTTCTTCCACCATCGCTTGATACTTACGCAGGCGATAAGGGCTTTCTTTCGGCCGACCGGTGCCAATACGGTCAGCGGCGCGGACATCCATCAACTTCCAGATGTTTTCTTGACCGACATTTCGTATCATTCGCCGAACTGAAGACAAAGTGATCACTTCAGTATCGGAAAAAAACATATGCCAGCGCACCAATTTAACGACATCATCAATGGTTTTCTTGGGAAATTTCAAACGCGAAAGAATTTTTGCCGCAATTTTCGCACCAACAACATCGTGACCATAAAAAGTCCAATCTTTTTTTTCTTCACTCCAACGACGTGCAGGTATTTTGCCCAAATCGTGAAGCAACGCCGCTAGCCGAACTTCAAAAACAAAATTTCTTTTAGCGGCATGTTGAAGAGTGCGAAGCGAATGCTCCCAAACATCATAAGCGTGAGCGCTGTTTTGTTTGACGCTAATCCCCTTTTCCAATTCCGGCAGAACAAAAGGCAAGATACATAAATTGTGGCTTAAAATAAGGGCTTTTTGGGGATTATCAGAAAGCAAAATGCTGGAAAATTCATCACGAATTCGCTCAGCGGAAATGTTTTCTAAATGTCGAGCATTAGCTTTGATTGCCTCGGCAGTTTTTTCTTCAATAGTGAAATCCAGTTCGGCGCTCAGACGAATCGCCCGCAAAATTCGCAGGGCGTCTTCGGCAAAACGCGCCGCCGGCTCCCCTACCGCTCGAATAATTCCTGTTTTTAAATCTTCTTGACCGCCAAAAAGGTCAATCACGGACACCTCACAACCAGCGTCGTTCTCTTTCTCAATTTTCAAAGCAATAGCATTCATCGTGAAGTCGCGCCGCTTGAGGTCATCATCCAATTTTTTACCAAAAGTGACGGCATCAGGATGGCGCTTGTTAGAATATTTCGCTTCCAACCGGTAAGGTGTTACTTCTACAACCCTTAATGTTTCATCCGAAACATTTTCATTAATCACGCCAACCGTACCGTATTCATTTTCATAAAAAGTATTGGAAAAAATTTTCATTATTTCTTCCGGCGTCGCATTGGTCGTAAAATCCCAATCCTTCGGCTTTTTATCAAGTAATAAATCGCGCACGCAACCGCCGATTAAATAGGCCTCAAAGTCCGCTTTCTCAAGGGTCTTAGCGACTTCAGTTATTTCCTTTGGAATAGCAAAAATTGTTCCTTGCTCCGAGTTTTTCATTCAATAATTGTATTATATTTTTGGCATTCCCGCTAATTTGGCGTATGATTGTTTGGTGCCCTCGTGGTGAAATGGATATCACAACTGCCTTCGAAGCAGTTATTGTGGGTTCGAATCCTGCCGAGGGCGAAATTTTTTTATCCACAATCGGACTTCCATCATATACATATGTAATGTATGATTAGGTAATGAGAAAAGACAAAGAAAACGCGATAAATTTGAGAAGATTTGGAAAAAGCTATAACGAAATCAAAGCAGAATTGGGTGTTCCAAAAAGCACACTTTCTGATTGGTTTAAAGATCAAAAATGGTCAAACGATTTAGCCAAAAATTTGGCTGAAAAGGTTAAAGAACAATCAAAAATAAGGCTTATCAAGCTAGACAAAATACGCGGCGAACACCTAAAAAAACTTTATAGGGAAGCTGAAATCGAGGCAGAAGCTGAATTTAAGAAACTTAAATATCATCCATTATTTATCGCGGCACTGATGATTTACTGGGGTGAGGGGAATAAATTATCAAGAAATAGATGCTGTGTTGCCAATACTGAACCATTGATGATAAAAATTTTTTATCAGTTTTTAAAGAATATTTGCGGCTTGTCTACACCCAGAATCAAAGCATGGATATTGTATTATCCAGATTTAAATGAAAAAGTATGCAAAGATTACTGGTGTCAAAATTGTGGCCTAAAATATGAGGATTTTAATAAAAGTATTAAAATAATAGGGAAACATAAAACGAGAAAACTCTCGTTTGGCGTTTGCAATTTGGGTGTTTCTAGTTCATACTTAAAGCATAAAATATTGAGATGGATTGATTTGTTAGCACATGATTTGGCGGATGAAAAATACATCGCGGGTGTAGTTTAGTGGTAAAACGTAACATTGCCAATGTTATGTCGGGAGTTCGATTCTCCCTGCCCGCACAGCAAACGAACTAAAAGGTTTTTTAGAAGCCAAAAGGTGGGACGCGCGAAGCGCGTCCCACTGATTTCCCCCCATTTTTCCAAACGAATTCAGAATTTTTGGCGCGCTAGCGCGCACTGTTTTTTCGCCAAGAAGCAGGTTCGAGCCAAAGATTTCTTTGGCAACGACCTTTTTAGCAAAAAGGTCGTTATCCCGTGCGATTCCGTTTAGATTTTGTGCGACTTTTAGCCAATCCAATAGCGGTTCGAGCCAATTATTCTGCTTGTGTGAAAGAGAGGTTATTTCTTCTTCGAGCGACTTCTTTTGTAAAATCAATTTTCCTTTTTCTACGCGATAAATTTCTTTTTCAATATCTTGTTCTAAATATCCATTGAGAAGTCGCTCTAGTTTTTTTGAAATGACAGAAATTTTTGTTTCTTTCTCTTTCACACTAGCACCCACGGATTGGGCGGAGTTTTTGAAATCATCTTTTGCCATTTTTTCCAGTTCCTCCGCCCAATCTCGTGGCAAAGAAACTTTTTGAATGAGTGATGATAACTGATTATTTAATTCTTCCTCGCGAATACAAGGTTGAGAACATTTCACTAATTTATTTTTTTTCGTGCAGTGATAGTAAGTATAGTTATGTACATTTCCATTTTTCTGTTTCTTCACCTTGTATTCGCCAGTTATCATCATTCCGCATTCGGTGCAAGATATTAAACCACAAAACGGTTGAGGTTCATTTTTTGCTTTTCGTTCTGGCTGACCGCGTTGTTTCATCACTTCTTGCACCGAATCAAAAAGTTTCTTTGAAATGATTGGCTCGTGCTTGCCTTCGTGAAGTTCACCAGCGTAGTTAAATAATCCTGTGTAGAAAGGGTTAGAAAGAAGAAAAGTCGTTCGATTTTTGTGGATTTTCTTTCCGGTTCGAGAAGTTATGCCGGACTTCGCCAAAAAGTTTGAAATATCTTCTAACCTTTGATTTCCTTTCGCATATCGTTCAAAAGCCAAGCGGATAATTTTCGCTTTTTTC
>MHSF01000023.1:0-1247 GCA_001822695.1 Candidatus Taylorbacteria bacterium RIFCSPLOWO2_02_FULL_44_35
ATTGGCACAACCACCAGAGATTTAGGTGTGCCGGAAGATACCAAAAAATTGAGCCATAAATTTATCTATAACGATTTGGCTTCGCTGGAAAAAAATTTTGCCGAAAATCCAGACAAAATCGCGACGGTGATTATGGAAATAGAAAATTATGAAGAGCCGAAAGCGGGTTTTTTGGAGAAAGTCAAAGAAATAACTCACAAAAATGGGGCGCTTTTGATTTTTGACGAAATGATTACCGGTTTTCGCTGGGGTTTGGGTGGAGCTCAAAAATATTACGGCATAACGCCGGACCTGGCTTGCTTCGGCAAATCAATGGCTAATGGTATGCCGATTTCGGCTTTGGTCGGCAAAAAAGAATATATGGAAAAAATTGCAGACATTTTTTATTCTTTCACTCAAGGCGGCGAGGCGTTGTCCATTGCCGCGGCTATTGCCACTATCAAAGAACTGGAGAAGAAAAAAGTTATCGCCCATATTTGGAAAATCGGCAAAATTTTACAGGACGGCGCTAACAAGCTTTTACAGAAAAATAGTTTGGCTGAATTTATAAAAGTAAAAGGTAAACCCTGTTGGCAAGTTTTTTCTATTTCTGGCGCTTACGGTTATTCCGATTTGGAAATCAAGACATATTTACAACAGGAAATTATCCAAGCCGGTTTTCTCTGGTATGGTCAGCATAATATGAGTTTTGCTCACGCCGAAAAAGATATTAAAAAATTACTGAACGCTTACGCCAAAATTTTCCCGAAAATCAAAAAACTCTTGGAAAGCAAAAAACTTAGAGAAAATATTAGAGGCGGTTTGATTACCAGTGTGTTTAAGGTAAGGTAATTGATATGAAATCGGTTTTTATCATCGCCGAATTGTCGGGCAATCATCATCAAAAACTTGATGAAGCATTAAAGCTAATTGATGCGGCGGCGGAAGCGGGTGTGGATGCGGTCAAAACCCAAACCTACACCGCCGACACCATCACCATTAATTCCGACAAAAAATATTTTCAGGTGAAAGTGAACGATGCTTGGAAGGGTCAAACACTTCACTCTCTTTATCAAAAGGCATATACGCCGTGGGAATGGTTTCCCAAAATGAAAGCCCGCGCCGAAAGTCACGGTCTGGCGTTTTTTTCCAGCGTCTTTGATACCAGCTCAGTGGACTTTATGGAAAAACTTGGCGTTGATTTTTACAAAGTCGCTTCTTTTGAAGTGGTGGACATTCCGCTTTTGGAAAAAATTGGCAGAACCAAA
>MHSF01000023.1:1256-43335 GCA_001822695.1 Candidatus Taylorbacteria bacterium RIFCSPLOWO2_02_FULL_44_35
CCAAAAAGCCGGTTATTATGTCCAAAGGTATGGCAACTACGGCGGAAATTCGTTTAGCAATGAGAACTTTGCGTCAAAATGGCTGTCTTGATATTACCATCTTACAATGTGTTAGCTCTTATCCGGCGAAACCGGAAGAAATGAATTTATTGACAATCCCCGACATTGCCCGGCGGTTTAAGGTGGAGGTTGGTTTATCCGACCACACCCTCGGCAATCATGTGTCGGTGGCGGCGGTGGCTTTGGGCGCTAAGATTATTGAAAAACACTTAACGCTTAGGCGCGCCGATGGCGGACCAGACGCGGTGTTCTCATTAGAACCTGCAGAATTCAAAAATCTGGTCAGTGATATCAGAGATATTGAACAAGCGCTGGGCAAAGTTAAGTATGGGCCGGGCAAAGGCGAACAGGAAAACATCATTTTTCGCAAATCGCTTTTTGTTGTAAAAGATATAAAAAAGGGCGAGCGGTTCACGGCGGAAAATGTTCGCTCTATCCGTCCTGGTTACGGCTTGTTACCGAAGTTTTATAGGTCGGTCTTGGGTAAAAAGGCGAAGACCGACTTGGAAAAGGGAACACCACTGGTGTTGAAAGATATTGTTAAAAAGGAAAAAAGATGTTAAGAAAAGCAACAAAAGAAGACGGCCAGAGATTGTTTGAATGGCGAAATGACCCGAAGACGCGGCAACAGTCGCTGAATACTGCTCCAGTAGAACAGGCAGAACACGAGCGGTGGCTGACTAAGTCACTAGCTAATCCTAACCGCACACTCTTCATCTTTGAGGAAAACGGCACACCGGCTGGCACTTGCCGGATAGATCGAGAAGTAGAAAAAGACGGCCGTGAGGTTTTTGAACTATCGTGGACCATCGCGCCGGAACAACGCGGTAAAGGTCTTGGCAAAAAAATGCTCGGGGAACTGCTGGCTCTTGAGACCTTGCGCGGCAAGCTTGTCAAAGCCGTCATCAAAAGCGACAATCTCGCCTCGGTTAAAATGGTTGAAAAATTCGGTTTTCACTTTGACCGAGACGAGAAAGAAACCGGCATTTGGCTCCTTCAGAAGAAAACCATTGTAATTTTAGGCGGTGGATTGTTTAAGGATTCCGATGGTCGTTGGCGGACGACTTTGGGCGAGAATCAGTCCGGACACTTTGGGGTTTTGAATGATCGCTTGCGGGTGGTGGCCTGCGCGGAATTGTGGAAAGAAAATAAAAATTCGCAAATAATTTCTTCCGGCGGACAAGGCAAATTGAAAAATATTTTACCGGTAGGTCTGACCTCGTCAAAAGTAATTAAAGACGAGCTCTTGGAACTGGGGGTCTCCGCAAAAAATATTACGGAAGAAAATAAATCGGGAACAACTTTTGAGCAGTTAAGGGCAATTAAGGAAATGATTGAAAACGGCAAAATTTTCGGGAACATTCATATCATTTCCAATAATTATCATTTACCGAGAATTCAAGCAATGATAGAACATTCAGACATTAGTGCTGTGTTGTCAGGAAAAATAAATTTGGTAGGCGCGGAAGATGTTTTACTTCGTCTTTTGCCTGACCAATGGAAAGAATTTATTGAACAATCAAAAAAAAGCGAGGCGATGAAAAAGCGTGTGGAAAGCGAGAAAAAGGGCGTGGAGCAAATTAAGAATGGTCTCTATAAGTTTGCGTAGAAAGCGTAGAAACAAGTGTAATGTTATTATTCCAAAACCTGTTTTTATTAATATAAGATAACAAAAATAATAATGAAGAATTTTTGCGGACTTTGCGGTTTCAATAATCCTAAGGGAACGGCGACCGGTATCATTATCAAAGAAGGAAAAGTTTTGGTTGTTAAGAGAAAAGAAGAGCCGTTCAAGGGCGATTGGGATTTTCCCGGCGGCTATATGGACGCTGGCGAAACATCGGAGCAGACGATGAAGAGGGAAATCAAAGAAGAGTTGGGTGTAGATTGCGATACCACTTTTATTGGCTGGTTCCCGGGCAATGGTTTTTGGCAAGGCAAAAAGTTTGCGGTTCTGAATCACGCTTTTTTGGTGGAACCAAAAGGTGTGTTGAAATTAAACAAGAAAGAAAACAGCATGATGAAATTTGTACCTATCAATAAATTGAAAGATATCGCTTTTGATTCCAACAAGAATATTGCCAAATTTGTCAGGAATAATTTTTCGGTGGACTTTCCTAGATTATTGGAGTTGGTGAGGCAATTGGACGCTTCGGCAAAAGTCAATGAAAATAACTTTTACAAAGCTGTTTTGGACGGCTATATTAGTAAAAAGTTTGTGAAGGGTAAGTTGGTTGGTATCGGCTGGATTTTTTCTCGGCGCACGCTTTTGCGAAAACAGGCGGTAATTGAAGATGTGGTGGTGGACGAAAAAGAGCGGGGCAAGGGTTTTGGCAAGGAAATCACTTTGGACCTGATGCGTTGGGCGAAAGCCACCGGCGTGGAAGTGATTGAATTGACCAGCGGTTCCCATCGTATTGCCGCTAACGAACTCTACAAAAAAGTCGGTTTCAAACTCCACCCGACTAATCACTATTTGTATTCGGTCGTCTAACCCTTGACTTTTGATGTCTTGAGACAAGAAGAATTCAATTTGGTTTGGGGTTGAGCAGATTAAAAAAGGCACCTATAAAACTGAATCTAACGATTGACCCTGTCAAAAACGAAAGTAACGGACATCCGCCACATTTTTTTTACAAACTCTAGGTCATTCTTGTCAAAACGCGCCAAAGCATTCCAATTGACACGGACATCCTTTACTCGGTAATGCAATTGCCAATAAACTATGGCATTGAGAATGAGCGATAAAATCAAACTATTAATAGCTAAACCCCAAAGGCCAAAGACCGGTAAAAGTAATAAATAAAATGGAATGCTGATTAATGTCGAGGCGATTTTTTGGAAAAACAAAAATTTCTGCTGGCGGAAAGCAACCAGAAAAATTGAAGCGATTACACTGAAAGCGCTGATGGGTAAAGTGATAAGCAAAAAGTAAAAGTAAGGCAAAGATACGGCGTATTTGGAGAAAAACAAATTAATTAGCGGCGGCACAAACAATACCCCAGCTAGACAAAATAATAAAGAAATAACCAGAAGATATTTTAAACCTTGATTAAAAATTTTTTGAAGGTGCTCTTTATCAGCCATTTCCAAAGGCACCAAGGTAGAAAGTGTTTTTGTTGGGAAAGAACCGGCAATGGTACCGACAATGGTTTTAGCTACCGAAAAAATCGCCACGGCTTCGGTTCCGAGGAAAAGCTTGGTAAACCAGACTTGGGCAAAGTTGCCAAATTTAGCCGTTGCCGGCCGGAAGATTTCCCATTTGCCGTAAGAACTAAGAGCCCGATAGAGAAAACTCTCGCCAACGGCGGTCAAATGACGCCAAGGCGAATAAGAACGAATGAACGGCGGTAAAAGGAAAATCAGGGCGATAAAATAAGCGCTGACAAAAGCAATCAGCACTTCTTTGAGCCCGAGAGTGGAAAAAAAGAAGAAATAAGACATTAACCCCAGTTGAATAAACTTGGAGATGGAAGACCGACTGGCGATTTCTTGGAAACGTTTCCTCGCGTCCAAAGCTAATCTCAAAGAAGAAAGCAGGGCGTCATGTAAAAATAAAAAAGAAATTATTTTGATGTGAAAAATAAATTCCGGACCGAAACGGAAAGAAAACAAATCGGCGTTAAAAAAAACAAATGCCCATAATATGATGCCGGCCGTCAGACGAAAAGCCGCATTTTCCAGAAAAATTTTTTTGGCGGCCGACTCTTTGCCTTCGCCGACCAACCGCAGCAGGTCGTTTCTGACGGTTTCACCACCTAAACCAATTAATACCGCCAGCAAAGCGTAAGAAGAAAGCAACAGCTGAAAAACGCCGTATTGATAAATAGTTAGAGCGGAAATGACCAAAAAAGTGTTTATTAAACCTCCGGCGGTCGTTATTCCGCCCCAAAAACCGTAGGAAATTTCACCGCGCAAAAAAGTGCGGATAAATGGACTAGAAACCTTTTTCGGCGTTTTAGTCATAAAGTTTCTTTTTTATCTCACTTACAATCCGAGCGGAATTTTTGCCGTCGGTAAAACCGAAAACCTCATGCCGCAAAATGGCTCTTTCGGCCGCGTCGCATTCCGGATGAGCGAGATAATTTTTAATAGCCGGCAAAAATTCCGCGCGCTGCTCCACGATTTTAATGCCGCCGATTTTTGAAATCAACTGATAGTGAGTAAAGTTTTTATGCCGCCGCACCGACTGATAAATCGGCCGTTGTTTATAACCGTCAAAACCGGCAACAATTACCGGCCGATCCATCAGCGCGCCATCGGGACCGACGGTGGAATAAGTGGTTACCAGTAGATCGGCGTGGCGTAAAACATTAATATAATGTTTGAACCCCGGCAATAGCTGACAATCCTTAGCCGAATCAAAGTAAACTAACGGGTCGCCGCGAAACCGTTCGTATTTTTCTTTCTCCATAATACCGCTGGGATGCGGTCGGACAATCAATCTGATTTTGGTGTTTAATTCTCCCGCTCTAATCCAATTCAAAATCATTTCTACCAAATCGGCGCCATCCAAAGAATAAGGGCCTTGGGAAGCGAATAAAATCACGATTGAATCGAGCGGAAAATTTAATCGCTTCAAAAAATCCCCGCGTGATTCCCTACTGGCTTCGCCGACAAAATAATCAACGTGCGGTCCGCCCACCACTGTTACCGATTGCGGTTCGTAACTTTGGAATTTCACCGCTTCTTCTTTAACTGGCTGGGACCACACCAGCATTCGGTCGGTTTGGAAAGGAATAAAATATTTGCTGAAATGGTCCCAATTGCCATGCATGCCGACCGTCTTAATTCCTTGTCTTTTCGCCTCCACTAAAAGTTGTAGGTCGTTAGGCCAAATGCAAATGTTCGGCAAAAACGCCAAAGCCGGACGGTATTTCTCAAAAAGTCCTTTATAAAGCCGTTCGGGGAAAAGCCAAAGATAAATTCTTGGCGCGAAAATTTTTTTAATCCATTTGGATTGACCGAAGGTTTTGGAAATAAAAATTTTCAACGGGTAATTCCAAAAACGCCAAAGCGGCCGGGGTTTATCGGCCCGCACGCCATAGGAAGAAACCAATTTCGTGGTATCGGTAAAAATCAAAAAAGAAAAGAAAAAATAAAAAGCGTTTTGAATCAAATTGCGTTTGATATTTTCCTCTATTTCTTCAATTGCAATATTAGGGTGCCCGGCAAAGTCAAACGGTAATTTTGAGCCCCTTCTGACTAAAACAATTATCCTGATATTTTCATCGCGGGAAAGCAAATCCAAAACCGAGCCCCGAAAAGAGGTCAGATTACGAAAAATCGCCACATTGGACACGCTGAAAAAAACGGTCTTCACAATGCCGAATATCATAGCAGTTCAAGAAAAACTTCTCAATTGTTTTTTTAATTTGGTTTTTAGTGTTATAATATTTTTATGTATGAATAAAAAATTAATAAAAAAAGTAAGAAGTAAACTACGGCCGTTTAAATTGGCAGCGATTTCGTTTGTCGAAAAAATTAAAAATCGAGTGCAACGTTTTATCTGGCCACCCCAACTCCCCCAAACTCCCGATGGTCGGGTCTTGGTTCATATTGGTTGTGGCAATCAAAACAGCCCGGGTTGGACTAATGTTGATACCATTCCTCTACCACACATTCATTTCGTGAGTCGCGCCGAACGTCTACCCATGTTCCCATCAAATACCGCCGACTTAATTTATGCTTGTCATATTTTGGAACACATTTCCTACCTAAAATATCACGGGGTTTTAAGTGAATGGTACCGCGTACTTAAACCCGGCGGCACCCTTAGAATTTCTTTACCCGATTTTGATAAACTGATTGCTATATATAAATCAGGTAAGGGTGACAATCTGGAATTAACTATGCCGCCGCTGATGGGTGGTCAGGACTATGAGTACAATTTTCATTGCGGCATATTTAATGAACGTTACTTGACTGATTTGTTCCTAGCCGCCGGCTTTAAGAAAGTTCGCCGCTGGGACCCCAATACCGCGCCCGATTATCCCTTCAATGATTGGGCAAAAAAATTGGCGCACGGCAAATATCCAATCAGTTTGAACTTAGAAGCTATCAAATGATGACACAATATGACCGTCAAAATAAACATTGTCACCCCGACTTACAATCAAGCCCAGTTTCTGGGACAAACTATAGAAAGTGTTTTATCTCAGGAGGGAGATTTTTATATTGATTATGTCGTCATCAATGACGGTTCAACTGATAATGGCGCGACCGAAAAAGTCATTGAGAAATACGCTCAACTTTGGCAAAGCGGCGCTGTTCCAGTAAAATGCAGGGGTGTTTCTTTTCGTCACTGGACCAGGCCAAACAAAGGTCAAACACCAACTATCAACGAGGGTTTTCGATCGGCCAAGGGTGAGATTTTGGCTTGGATGAATTCTGACGATTATTACTTTCCGGGTGTTTTTGAGGCAGTGACAAAAGCTTTTGATAGTAACCCCGATGTTGATTTTTTTTACGGTGATACTCTGAAAGTTTACGAGGACGGCAGTCGGCCGGCAACCATTGAACCGCGGCCGCGACCAGATGAAAATTTTGAGAGTTTGCGCGGCTATGGCAACTCTTTTATCTTTAATTTTTTCACTAGAAGAATTTTTGACAAAACCGGGCCGCTTGACGAAACCCTCAAATATTGCGTAGATTTAGACCAGTGGTTCAGGATTTTTAAAATTGGTAAAACAAAATATCTGCCTTTCACTTTGGGTGCCTTCCGATTATGGAACGGTTCACACACTATGACGAAACAATCGGAATTTGCTAGAGAAAGAACCGTTGTCGCTAAAAGATACGGTGCCAATATTATTCCACCAAAAAAAATTTACAAATGGCGAGGTAAAATAAAACTGCTGAATTTAATGCAAGGAAAAACCCCTCGATTATATGGTGGTCTAAAAACCCTCTTTTACAAAATGCTAAACTCCTTAAGGTACCGAGTGATAGTAAAATAAAAGGGCGCTTCCTATGGAAGCGCCCCGATGGAACGGCAAGGCAACTAGCGCCAACTGACTGGTTTTAGAAGAGCTCGGCCATCGTGCCGACCAAACCAGACGACTTGGCGAGCGAATTCTTTCTTGTCACCAAGATAATCCACTGTTTCTACGAACAAAGTCTGAGACTTCATTTCTATGGTCGCTGGAACATCACGGAGCAAACAATCGAAATACTCCGGCAGACTGCGGGAGAATTGAAACTCTCTTTGCTTCTGGGAATCCCAACTGGCCATTCGAACAGACTGATAGAGAATTACCTCCGATACCTCAACGGCGTCAAAAGCTATTCCCCTTCTTTCCAAGAGTTCGGAAACGAGAATTTCAAACTCCTGATAGAACTGCGCTAATCTACCGGAAATTCTCAAGAAGGTAGCTTCTTCAATTTGCCAGGAAATCTCACCGAATTCGTCCAGAAAGACGAATTGCGGTTTGCCGGACAAAATATCTCTAATGTGACTGGTAAAATGACTAAACTCTCCAGCAAATGTCGGGAAATGTTCAGCGTCCATTCCCTTTTCAATTAAATGTTCGAGTAACTCGGTGTATTTAATTCCGAATCGATTGAACAAATAAAGAGCGACAAGGAAACCGAGCTTAAGACCGTGAACGGTTCGCACTAGCCAGGCAAACACAACTGCTCGTTGCCAATCGGCTGGTGGCATTGATTTGGTTGCTACTACTATTTCTTCGTATTCAACCACTTCACCCAACCTCCTCCGAAGAGCGTGTTGCTCAACCAATTCAAGCCGCTTCGTCTGGATACCATTCTCTAAGACATAATCTGGGTCAGCCATTCTGGTGTTCGGTAATACTTGACAAAGGTAAATCTCGACCTGGTCATAAAGACCAGCTCTAAGAACTTCCTCGATGCCGCGTTTGAAACTTTCATAGGTTTCGCCGGGCAAACCAAGAATCAGTTCCGTGTAGACCGGCATTTTATCACGCCGATAGCGTTTTAGCAGTTCCCGATAAGTGCTAATCTTTATGTTACTCCGACCAATATTAGCGAGAGTTGTGGGATCGGTACTTTGAAAAGAAACCGTAACGCTTTTTAACAATCCATTTGCCTCAAGCACTTTCGCCGTTTCAAAAACTCTATCCGTAGCATTCTTTCCAAAACAGACACGAAAGGACTTAGGGAAATCCCATTGCTGTTTGGCAGCAACGAATAACTCTGCGATCTGGCGATCTCTCAGCAACATGCCGAAATTAGCATCGGCGCCAAAAACATACGATACTTTCTTTTCCGCCAGCCACTGGATTTCCCGCTCAAGCCGCGTCATTTCGAATGTCCTAACTTTGACAATGCCATTACCCCAGTAGCAAAAGGCGCAATGAAACGGGCAACCACGGTTGGTTTCCAGAATCATTTGGTACTGAATCCCTTCCCGATGATTCAGAAAATCATCATAAAACCCCGCTAAATACGGCGAGGGCAATTGATTGATATCCACCAGCTCCCGACCTCTGGTTCGAATGATTTCGCCGGTCACCGGGTGACGGTAGACCAAGCCATCCACTTTTGAAAAATCCCTTCCGTCAAGAAAAGCGGTAAGCACTTCGGCAAAAGTGACTTCGCCTTCGCTTAGAACCGCCACATCAACGAATGGATTTTGTTCCAAAAAGGTTTTCGTTTCAGCTGGAATATGCGGCCCGCCGAAAACAATCAACACTTTTGGATTAAGTTGGCGGGCTTGTTTCGCCAACGCCAGATTCAGTTCATGATTCCACATTGATGAAGAAAAAGCCAAGACAGCCGGGTTATCCCAAGCTGCTATGATTTTACTTGGCTGACTCCGCACAAAAAGAAAAGGCATGAACTCGTAGTTTCCTGCAATTTGTGGCAAGGTTTCCGCGTAAGCTCTCAACATACCGGAAACATTGGGCAAATAAACCCTATCGCCCATCAGAACGTTGAATTCGTGAAAGTAAACCTTCATAATCATAATAATGTTAAAGTTCGGTCCCAAAAAACGGCGTTTTGCCGTTTTGTCTACTCTCTAAGATAAACCTTGCCGGAATTAAAGTCAACCGAAAAATTTTTTCGCAAACAGCGAGGTCGTCTCTTTCGGAAGAAACATAAAAGAAAATTGGCATCCAGCAAATCAAGATGATGATAAATGATATTTTCCGCACATCTCCCCGATAATATCATCCAAACCGTAAGTCAGACGCCATTCCGGATGCAGTGTACCCATTTTTTTAGATACCAATCCTGTTTAAACAAAAATTTTTTGAAACGCCCTGAAAACATCTTTTACTGTTGTATTATCCAAAGCTTTTTTGGTGAGTTCCAGTGAACCAGCTTTTTTAAAAGCGAAAATGGTCGGCGGCACGGGTGGCTCGGGTAAAACAAGAATGTGGCGGCTTTGACGCGGTACCAATTCTTTCGTATCAACCGGGCCGTTAATCACCACTAATGGCACTTCGAGAGCATCGGCAATATGCATCGGGCCGGTATTGCCACAAATGAAAACCGAACATTTTTTTATAATCGTCGGCAATTCTTCCAATGAAAAATCGGTCGCTTCGGCAAAAATAATTTTGGTTAATTTTCTTAAATCCGCAATCTTATTTTTATCGCTCTTCGCGCCCACCACGACAAACTTAACATTTTGGTAAGCGGTTGATATTTTTTCCATTAGCAAAGCGAAATTTTCAATCCCCCACTCTTTGGTTTTGTTATAACCGGCGGTAATACTTAGGCCTATGATTTTGTCACTCTCGGTAAAATCGGCGCCGCGAAAAAATTCGGCAACTTTAGTTTCGGCTTCCGGAAAAATAACAACTTTCTTTTTTCCATCATTTTTATCTACGCCGATATGCCTAAGCATTTTCAAATAAAAAGCCACCAAATCTGTTGAGTGAGGATAAAATTCCCTGATATTCGCCAGCCAATCCGTCAGCCATTCGGCCCAAGGCCGGTTTTTCCTAGCCAACTTAATTCTTGTGGGAATTAAACCGAAAAACATCAAAAGCGAACTGCGGGCGGTACCGGACAAAGAAATACCAACATCAAATTTCCCTTTCCTGATTTTTTTCATCAAACTAAATCGGTTTACTGAATCATAAATAATTAATTCATCTATATCGGGATTTTGTCTGACAATACCCGCCGCTTGCGTTGCCGCCAAAACGGCGAGACGACAATCAGGAAAAGTTTTTTTAATGGCATCAAAAACCGCCGTGGCGGCGACCAAATCGCCAATTCTAGTTAGTTGCGGAATTACCAAAATCCTTTTTTTACTTGGGAGTTGAGCTCCCAAGTGATTGATGTGAGTTAAAATTTTAACTGCCCGATTGTCCCAAGTGTAAAATTTGCTTTTTTCCACCGCCCGCGCCGCTTTCTCTTTCGCCGCCTCGGCATCACTAAGCGCCAAATTTACTTTCTCGGCAAAAGACATGGGATTATCAGCTTCCGCCAGAAAAGCCGAACCATCATCAACAATCTCGGCAATGGACGGGATATTGGAAACCACCAGAGGCGTGCCGGAAGAGATATATTCAAAAAGTTTCATCGGCGAAGTGTAATAAAGCGAAACTTTCTGTTTGCCGGTATTGGGTAAAACTAAAACATCAGCCGCTTGGCACCAAAATGGCATCAGTTCATGAGGCTGAAAAGGAACAAAAACAACTCTTTCATCATTGGCTTCCGGCAGGCGTTTCTTTAAATCTTCAACATCGGCAGTCGCGCCGCCCACGAGGTAAACTTTTGCCACTGGAGAAATTTTGTCAATCGCCAAAATCAAAGTTTCCACCCCCTTCCAATTAAACAAAGCGCCGGTATAAAGGACGATTTTCTCGTCAATTGGCAAGCCCAATTTTTTCCTGACCTCGTTTTTGGGAATTACTGCTGAAAACTTTTCCACATCAGTGCCGTTGGGCCAATAAACCACACGCTTCTCAGGAATTCCAAAATCTTTTCTCAATGCTTCTATTTTCCAACGGGTTTGCACGGCAAAACCGAAGGATTTATTCATTACCCGCCGATACATAAAATTTTTCCCGGGAAAATGATGGATGTCATAGAAAATCTTTGAGGCCACCAAAGAAACGAAAAACAATGGCATATAATCATGAGAGAAAAAAACCGCTTCGACCCGATCTCTTTTTTTGAACAAAAAATAAAGGATGGTAAAAAGAGAAAAAGAAATCATTTGCAGGAAAAAAGTTAACCATTCCAGCCAGCGCGGCAGAAAAGGCAGAAAATCAAAACAAAAAATTTTGTTGATTTTGAAATTGGGCTTGACACCGTAAAACAAAAACGGGTCGCCCGAGCGACGCCAAAGTTTTGGCACCACAAGTTCCACTGATGCGCCAGTGCGAGCGAAAGCCTCGCAAATTTTCATTGTCGCTAGACCGTGGGCCTTTTCGGTCGGCAAACGCGTATTGGCAATATAAATAATTTTCATAAATGTAAAATTGCAAAAATCGTTGAAGGCGCAGGTTTGGTGGAGACTTGCGAGCACGGCTGGCGCGAGCACGAGGAATTTTTTAGTAAAAAAATATCCGTGCTCCGACAAACCTGTGCCAAGAAAGATTTTTGCAATTTATTTAACCGCATAAATATAATAACCGGCAGTGGTGTGTCTTTGTTTCGTCCTAAATAACTTATCCAAAAAAGTAGACAACGGGTCAATAATAAAACGAATTTTATGCTGAAACGGCAGAAAGAAAAACAGCGCCTTGAAATAACCGCCGCGCTTGACGAATTCTACTTCCTTGAAACCTTGAAATAAAACCAGAATGGTGTCGTCAAAAATTCGCCACAAATCTTGGTAGGAGCCTTTTCTGGCGTGGTAAGGATAAATCGACGGCACATGAACAAAAGCCCGACCGTTTGGTTTCAAAATTCGTTCAATTTCCTTCATCGCTTGAAGCGGATTTTCCACGTGTTCCAAAACCGAGTGGCAAATTACCGAATCAACAGAATTATCAGTTAGCGGAATTTTGTGGATATCGCCGATTACATCAGCGCCCGTTTGTTTGTCATAATCCATTGTTTGAAATCGGCAACCGCGAAAAAGTGGCCGGTAAGGCGCCAGCCATTTCTGAAATCTCTCTCCGCCGCCGACATCCAAAACAAAACCACCGGTAGCGGCGATCGCTTTAATTTTTTGGTCAATAAAATCGGCAAAATCCAAATCGGAAAGTTTTATCATAATCATAAGCTATCACGATTTTTGCTCTTTGAAAACTGAAATTAAACGGCTGGCAAGCAAAACAAGATTATGATTTTGGACAATTTCTTGCCGGAATTGATTTCGATATTTTACCAATAAGGTTTCGGGTAGAGAGAGCGTGAATTTGATTTTCTTCACCAAATCGCGGTTATCATTTTCCTCGAAGCGAAATGCCGGCGGAATAAGATTATCAAAAGCTGGACTAGAAACCAAAGGCAAAGTGCCGCAAGCCATGCCTTCCAAAACCGTTTTGTCGTAATTGCCTTTAGGTGTCAGATTCACTGATACAAGATAGGCATTGAAAATCGCTGGCGTTTGTTCGTTCGGCACGGCGCCGCGGAAGAAAAGTTTGCCTTTCTTCTGAAGCACCACTGAAATTCCTTTAAGCCGCTCAAAATAGCCGCTATCTTTCGCGGCCGCGGCGCCGTAAATATCCAAAACAAAATCTACACCCTCCTCGTCCAAAATCCTTGCCGCCCCAATTAAAACATCAACTTTTTTTAACGGCGCGATTCGGCCGATGTACATTATGCTTTTCGGCTGACGATTTATTTTTTCATCCGGTTTAAAAAATTCCGTATCTATACCGGCCGGCATCCGCCGAGATTTTTTTGTGCCGGCAGTATAAGCGAATGGCGAAGTGTGACAAACGACATCAGATATAAACATTGCCGTTTTAGTCAAAAAATTACCGCAAGTGTGGTTATACCAAAACACGATTCTCTTGCCTAAAATTTTCCAAACCAATCCGCCAAGCAAAACATATTCCTGATTCATATGGACAAAAACCGTGTCATAATTTTTTCGTTCGCGGCAAATATATTTGTAGAAATTAAAAAGGTATTTGAATCTTTGGATAAACTTGTAACTTGTAACTTGTAACTTGTAACTTTCTTTGCCGAGAGAAAGAACTTTTATATTAGGTGGCAAAGAATACTCGCCGCGTTTCAAACAAATCACGGTGATTTTTTCAAAATTTTTCGCGAACTCCAAAAGCCAGCGGTGAAAAAAACCGAGCACCGCGTCGTTCCTGTCCACTTTTTGAGTAATAATCAAAAGTTTCATATTTTCATTTTTTCGATTCAATTTTTTCAATAATTTTTTCGGCAAACTTTGCACTATCAAAGCCAATAATTTCGCAACCTAGTTCCCGGGCCGCGCCGACATCAGTGGAAATTACCGATAGACCGGCGGCTCGCGCTTCCGCCATTGTCAAACCATAACCCTCGTACAAAGAAGTGTTCAAAAAAACATCGGCGGTTTTGTAATAAGGTGCCAAATTATCCAACCATTTTTCAAAAATAATACTATCTTGTAACTTGTAACGTATAACTTGTAACTTTAAGACACCGAGGAGGGAGCCGGAACCGACGATGACGAGACCAACATGGGGAAATTTTTTAACCACTGCCCGCCAAGCGTCAAGCAATAAGCTAAAATTTTTCTCCGGCTCCAAACGACCGGCGGCTAAAGCGATAAAATTAAACTGGGGATATTTTTTTCGCAAATCATTTTCCGGCGAAATGGTGGTATTTTTGATTTTTTCTCCATCAATTTTTATGGGTCTAATCTCAATTTTATCTTCGGCAATTTTTAGATGGGGCTGGAGAAAATTTTTAATTCTGTTTGAAACAACCCTGATTTTATCGGCCCTGGGCAGTAAAAACTTTGCCAACTGAAAACGCAAAAAATTTAAAAATGCCAAGCGCCAGCCAAGTTTCAAGCTGGTAAAAAAAGGACTGCCAAGGTCGGTGTGAATTTGCAATTTTAGTGGAATCTTAAATTTTTTCGCCAATCGCCAACCAACTAAACCGGTTTCAAACGGGTCCTGACAGGTAATCAGACAATTTCTAATTTCTAATCCCCAATTTCTAATGACTGATTTACCGAGGCGAATGGCGTCAAAAACATAGAAAAATTTTGAAAATGAACTGGTGGGATACACAAAAACATTTTTGGAGATCTGTCCCGATTTTGCTTTGCAAAATCGAGGATCCTCGATTTTTGTAAACAAAAATCGGGAGAATTGGGAATTTTTCTTGTTGAAAATTATTATATGTATTTCGCCAAAAAGCTTGCCATATTCAATCATCCGCGCCTGGACGGCACTGCCCTCTTCAAAAATCTTCCTATCGGTAGAAATCATCAGAAGTTTGTCCGTCTTGCCCGTTGCGCCATTATGCAATTCAGAATAAACAGCTAAAAATTCGTTGGCAATGTCGCGCCAAGTGTGAGTCCAATTGAAATTTTCAATCTTTTGCCGGCACTGTTCGTAATTTTTTTCTTCAGCTAAATATGAAATCTTTTCGGCAATGTCATTGGTATTTTCCGGGTCCACAAAAAGACCAACATTTCTCAAGCGTTCGTAAAGTCCGGTTTCTCTGGTTAAAATAAACGGCTTATTATGACGAATGGCGTCTAAAATCAAATTGGGGCTGACATCGCCGAGTGACGCCAAAATCACGGCATAACAATGAGCCACTTTCTCCATAAATTTATCAAACGGCTTAGTAGTGTCATCATAAACAATCGCCGCGTTTTTGATTTTGGTTTTCTCAAAAGCCGCCGCCAATCGTTTGGCGTTTTTCCATTTGAGCGGCCTCGCGCCAGCGATATAATTCTTTTCCGTTGGTGGAAAAGACGGCTCTTTTTGCCCATAATAATTTTCTACGATCGTAGTTTTCGCTTCATCAAAACCATAAACCGGCAACCAAATTTTTCTTTGCCAATCGGTGCTAAAAATCAAGCGGCTGGCGTTTCGTACCGTCCAACACGAGAGTTTGAAAACAATTCTCTCTTTTAAATTCAACTTGTCCAACCGTGTTCGGTAGAAATTTTTGAGTAGAACCAAATCGCCGGTCCGCTCCACATACCATTCCCACAAAAAATCACCACCGGTGCGGATAATAATTTTTTTGCCCAAAAATCGCGCCGCCGCCACTGCCGGCATGGCCACGCTAAAAGTGTCCAACGCCACTACTAAATCAGATCTAGGAAAAAACAGGAAGCAACGCAAGAAAAACCAAATATGGCGAACCACCATTGGCAAATTTTTCTCCAATTGATAAGTCAAAATTTTAACGTTGTGTCCTTGCGCCTCAAATTCCACCTTCAAATTTTTGGCGTATTGGGCCGGTCCTCCGATTTCCGGCGGGTATATGCCCGTAGCGATAACGATTTTCATTCAATCAATATGCTAGCACAAAAAACATCCGAGCAGAAAACCTGATATTTTTACATTTTTTCCGGTGCCTGAATACCCAATAACCAAAGGCCGTTTTTTAAAACGATGGAAACGGCGCGGGTTAAGGCAAGACGATAATTCTCTTCTTTAGAATTAATAATTTGATTGTGGGCGTAAAAATTATTGAAAGCGCTGGCTAATTCAATAAGATAAGTGGCGACATAATGCGGTTCGTATTCCGCCGCCGCCCGCGCCGCCACTTCCGGAAAGCGATAAAGTGACCGTTCTAAAATCTTCGGACTCAAAGGTTCAACCTTGGAGAATTTTTTTTGGGTCTTTAAAGGTTGAACCTTTATTTCTTCGGTTTTTGCTAACACCGACCTCGCCCGAGCGTAGGTGTATTGCAAATACGACCCCGAATCGCCTTTAAAAGAAATGGATTTTTCAAAATCGTAAATAATATCGGCACCGATATTCTGCTTCAAAATGGAATACTTAATTGCGCCGACGCTAACTTGTTCGGCAATTTTTTGCTTCTCTATCGCCGGTAAATCTCGCTCCGCCACTTTTTCCGCCACTAAATTCTCCACCGTGCTAATCAGCGACTCACCGGTAACGACATTGCCTAACCGCGACGACATTTTGCCGGAAGCGAACCGCAGCAGACCGTGGGAAATATGCTTTGTCTTTTCTGCAATCACCGGCATCACCTCCTCCATCGCTTTGAGTACTACCTTGAAATAGTCGCTCTGCTCGTTGGCGGTAACAATAACTGACTGGTTTATATCCGGCTCTTTTTCAAACTTCGCTCTGTTTAGCCCAAGCTCCTTGGCCTCGTAGGTTGGGAGTCCTTGTGAAGTGATAAAAACTCTGGTGTGCAGCCCAAATTTTTCTCCTCGGAAGATAACGGCGTTTTCGCTTTTCTCAAACACCCCCTTCTTCAAAAACTCGGCGACAATTTTCTCGCCCTCACGCCCTTCTTGGCTCTCAAAAAAGTAGTAATCAAACTTCGTGCCAAGCTTTTTATAGATTTCCTCAAAGTGCGCCAAACTTATCTTCCGCCCTTCTTCGTAGAGTTTGTTCACTTCCGGGTCTGACTTTTCAAAAATTTTCTTATTCAAATCATCAATTTCTATCTTGGCTTCGGGGTCTTTTTCATAAGCGGCCGATCCCATAACATAAGCTTGCCCCAACAGAGCAACGGCATCATTTTGAAAATTGAAAATTGAAAATTGAAAATTGTTCTTCAAAACTCCCCAAATCGCCTTCGCCACATGAAGTCCGACATCGCCTTGCCAACAGGCGCGGACTACTTTCGCGCCGGAAAATTCAATAAGCCGCGCGATTGATTCGCCGACGGCGTTGCTCATTAAGTGGCCAATATGAAATTCCTTGAACGGATTAGGGTTGGTGTATTCCACCATCACCTTTTTGCCAGCGAGCGTTTGGTTTTTGCTGAAATTTTCGCCTTGGGCGAAAATTTCAGCCAGCGAGTCGGCAAAAAATCTCGACGACAGGTAAAAATTTATGAACCCTGCACCCGCGATTTCTGTCCTTTCTAAAAAGGCGAAACCCCGCCACGGCGGGGTTTCGCCTTTATTCTTAATCTCCGCAACAATCTTTTCCGCCACCTCTCTCGGCTTCATCTTGAGTTCTTTGGCATACACCAACGCCACATTTGTAGAATAATCCCCATGCGCCAAATCCGCCGGGTGTTCAAGCAAGATTCCCCTCGCTTCAATATCTAAATTCTTTAATGCCCCCTTAATTAAATCTGTGAGCTTTTCCTGAATCATAAAACCATTTTAGCACACAATCTGTTTTGCTCCCCAGAAATCAAGGATGGTTTCCGTTAATTGATAACAATTTCCACACTTCAAAAGCCCGAGGTAAGAAGTGATTGATTCCTGTTTCGGATTTTCTACCAAACGCTTAAACATTCTTCTTTTTGTTGTCATCCGCAAAACTCGGTGGTTGGGAAAATGAACCCAACCCAAAAAATCCGCGCCCGAAGCAACAGTTTTGATAAAGATTTTATCAATATTAATTTCCAGTTTTAGTGTGTCCCGCAAAAAGTTTTTCATTTGGAACAAAATTTCCTCAAGCCAAGTCCTACTTTCCGAAAAAACAACAAAATCATCGGCGTAGCGGATGTAAAATTTCGCTTTTATCTTATGCTTCATAAATTGGTCAAATTCGTTAAGGTAAATGTTGGCGAATAATTGCGAAGTTAAATTGCCGAGTGGCAAACCTCTTCCGTAAAAACCAGCGGTGTAAAAACTGTTGATGATTTCAGCGAGAAGTTGAATAATTTCTTCATCAAAAATTCGCTTGCGTAAAATTCGCAATAAGATTCCGTGGTCAATATTGGCAAAAAACTTCCTGATGTCGCATTTCAAAACCCAACAGGATTTTGTATTGTTTTTGCTAACTTTCCAGACAAATGTACGAAAACGATTGATAGCTTTGTGAGTTCCTTTTTCGTTTCGGCAGGAAAAAGAATCGGCAATGAAAGTTTGGTCAAAAAATGGATAAAGTTTTCGATATACGGCTCGATGAAGCAAGCGGTCGCGAACACTTGCCTTGTGAATATTTCTTGGCTTCGGGTCAGAAATTCTGAAAGCTCGGTAACTACCGTGGCGATAGGTTTTTGCTCGCAAATCATTATGAAGCGAAATGACATTATCCATCAGACGCAAACTAAATTCCTGCACATCCAGCTTTTTTCTTTTTCCTTTCACAAATTCTCTCCAAGCGCCGAGCAAGTCTTCCAAAGAAATGATATCCTCGTAGCTATGGTTGAATTGAATCCCACTCATTCTATAAAGGTTACCCCCCCCCAACGCTTTTTGCCAGTGGTGGAGAAACTTAAACAAGGATATTTTCTTTGGCACCAGTGCCTTGAACTTTTGCCAAAGACCCAGAAATATTCCATTGGTAATCGTATAGATAAACTTTTGATTGAAAGTATTGAAGCCGCGGTAACTGCCACCTTTTTGCCAAAAGAGGAAAAACTGCCGTGGCTGCGATTAGCTATAAGAAAATTGGATACAGCAAAAGTTCTCCTTATGATTGTGTGGGAAACAAAATCTTTGGATGATAAAAAAATCGTCGGGCTTTCAGAAATTTTAAATGATGCCGGTAAAATGCTCGGCGGTTGGAATGGCCAACTACAAAAATACTTAAGAGAAAACTCCCCCAGAATTGCCCGAGGGCAAACGGGGGAGAAATGAAGAGAGTTGCGACACGGCAAACGCAAACCCATTCTCATGATTCCACTTGTTGTCGGGGTTGTCGTAGTAAGCGTTAAGCCACTGACCATTGTCGTTACGATTCGCGCTGAGCAGATTCGGGTCGCCGTCAGAAATGTGCAGAATGCCTCCCATTTCACCACCCCTTGAATACTCTCGGGGTTGTATCGCATTCGGCATCACAATGCCTTAGTATCTTGCACCAAGTATCTTCATTTTTTTTATTTTACGCGTGTCACTCCGTTTGAATTCTTAAACACAAACGCTCTCAACGCGCGGATACTGGATTCGGCGGAAAGAAACCATAGTCCCTTTCGGATTGGCCTACTACCGTGGCTTAGTATACAAAAACTCTCGCCTGCTTGACACGGGCGAGAGTGTGAAAAAACTTAAGTCAAGGGACAGAGGGCTAGCGCAAAGGGTCCTAGGACTTAGCTCTAACTTGCGACACGGCAAACGCAAACCCACTCCCATGATTCCACTAGTTGTCGGGGCGGAAGTCGTCGTCCGCGTCAAGCCACTGACCAGTGCCGCCACGACTCGCGCTGAGCAGACGCGGGTCGCCGTCAGAGTCGTGCACGGGTTCGTGCATGGCAACGATCCAGATCAGCCCCATGGCTGCGATCTCCTTGTCCGTGAACTTCTCACGGATGAGGCAGACCAGTTCGGCGTTCGGCTTCGAGAGCTTGCGCTTGTCGGCCTCGGCGCGAATCTTCTTCGTGATCCGATCGTTGTCCTCGAAGAGCATGCCCTTGAGAACGGCGACTTCAGTCGTCATGCCATTGGTCGGCTTGAAGTCCGGCGAACGGAGCACCTGCTTGGCGTAGTTTCTGACGCGGAAACAGTTGCCTTCCAGACGCTTGATCCAGTCTTCGCCGGTCGTGCCGTCGGAGGTGACACTGAAGTAGATGACACCGTCTTCCTCGAGCCACGAACGGGTCGGTTCCGAAACCGAGAGTTCATTGCGGAGAAAACGGTCAACCCCTTCCTCCCCGCCGAGTTTGTTCCAGACCGCTTCCACGCGGCCGAGGGTAATATCGGGATATTTCATAATATAATTGCCTTTCGTTCAACTGCTAGTTGTGGTTTATTCACCTCTTCCAGAAGTGAATGCTAGGCCGTTGTGGTCATAGCCAGAAATCCCCAGAAAAGGTGAGGGACTTTTGGCTATGACCGCGGCAAGATTTCAAGGTTCATTGAATTATGGATTATTCTAACAAACACCGCCCCAAATTTCTGCCCGAAATACTACCATAATTGCGCCATAAAAGTCAAGCAAAAATACGAAATATGGCTTTAAATAAAGGTATCTTGGCAAGGGGAAAATACATAAATAAAAAGGAAGCCGCGGGCCGCCTGATACGAGGGCTCGCAGCGGACTTCTGCTTCTAACGGGGTCAATAACCAGGTGGGTAACTATCATCTTGAAAATTCACTCCTAACCATGTTCAAAAATTCGCTTGCGTAAAATTCGTAATAAGATTCCGTGGTCAATACTGGCAAAGAATTTTCTGATGTCGTATTTCAAAATCCAGCAGGTCTTGGTGTTGTTTTTGCTGACTTTCCAAACAAATCTACGAAAACGGTTGATGGTTTTGTGAGTTCCCTTTTCGTTTCGGCAGGAAAAAGAATCGGCAATAAATGTCTGGTCAAAGAATGGGTAAAGTTTTCGGTAAACAGCACGATGAAGTAAGCGGTTGCGAGCACTTGCTTTGTGTATGTTTCTTGGCTTCGGGTCAGAAATTCTGAAAGCTCGGTAACCTACCGTGGCGATAGGTTTTTGCTCGCAAATCATTATGAAGCGAAATGACATTATCCATCAGACGCAAACTAAATTCCTGCACATCCAGCTTTTTTCTTTTTCCTTTCACGAATTCTTGCCAAGCGCCGAGCAAATTTTCTGAAGAAATGATATCCTCGTAACTATGGTTGAATTGAATCCCATTCATTCTATAAAGGTTACCCCCCCCAACGCTTTTTGCCAGTGGTGGAAAAAACTTTATCGGCATACAAACTCTGGCAGGAAATATTGAAACTTTTTCCAAAAACGACGCGCTATTCTCTAGGTATAAAGATTGATGTTCTTTTCATTGAAATTTTTGAGTCAATTTCGACCGCGGCATTTGCCGCCAAAACTGAAAAATCACCTTGGGTTCGGCGGGCAATAATAAAACTAGATACTTTAAAAGGTCTGCTACGGATAGCGTGGGAAATCAAATCACTGGATAACAAGAAATATATCACCTTATCAGAACAACTTTCTGAAATCGGCCGCCAGCTTGGCGGTTGGCATAATCAGATTATAAAACAAAACTCTCCCGCAAAAGCGGGAGAGAAATGAGGATACTGGCGGGCAGACCGCCGAAGGGTTGTAGTCGTTCCAATCGTTGTCAAGCCAGTTGTAATTCCAGTGCCACTTGCCATCATTCCAGTACAGATACAACACATAACGGTTACCGTTCGGATTACGAAGAATCGTATAAAGTGTCTTCTGTTCCACCACCCCTCGAAGCTTTCGCGATCTTGGGATTGAATCGTATTCGGCATCATAATGCCCTAACACTTTACACCAAGTAACTTCATTTTTTGAAGTGTCTTCATACACCACTCTATCCAAAACCTTAGTTGTGGATACTCACGATGTATGGATACTGGATTCGGTAGCGGAAAACCGTAATCTCCCGCGTATTCACCTACTGCCGCAGATAATTTTAGCATAAAAAAGACCCCGCGTTCGAAAACACGGGGCCGAGAACTAAATTCAAAGGATTCAAAAGACCTAAACGACCTAGTTCTGAGGACTAACTTGCGGGCAGACCGCCGAAGGGTAGTAGTCGTACCAAGCGCGGTCAAGCCAGCGGTAATACCAGTGCCACTCGCCACCAGACCAGTCCAGAGACAACACAGAACGGTTACCGTACGGACTACGAAGAATTGTGCCGTCAAAGAAAATATAGGTCGTATTGTCATTCGTCTTTTTCTTCCAACTTTCTGGAATAAGAGTTTTATCATTCCAGAGAGTCTCGAAAACCTTGGCGTTCAGACAAATGTGGCCCGCTTTCTTGAGACGCTTCAGCTTCTCCTCCCCGTTGATACTGATCTCATCTTTTTTGAGCATCGTCTCAAGACGAATTTTGCTGAAATCCACCTCTGTGAGAGCGAGCGACCGCTTGTCTTCCTCGTCTATGGTCCAACCACTACCGATAAACTCGGCGGGGTTGAAAGGGGTGGTGCGGTCGACGATGACCAGAATTCCAGCTTTCTGACTAAAGTGTTTGACCAAGTCGGACCAGAGGGGGTGGTCGGATGACTCGATGATAGACTGAATTTCCTCCCCGTCTGCCTTCATTGCGCCAAGCTTTTCAGCGACAAGTTTCCCCATCTCAAACTGCTGACCGATTGTAATTATGTTCATTCGTTGAAACCGCAATAACGGCGGACCGTGTCATCTCGTAGCGAGAGCTTATCGGCTGATCGTTAGTTGCGGAAAACAAACCATTTCATCAAAAAAACGGGTTGTATTCCGCAACCAATTAAGCACTTTCAAAGTTCATTTAACTGCCCGAAATACTACCATAATTGCGCCATAAAAGTCAAGCAAAAATACGAAATATGGCTTTAAATAAGGATATTTAGCAATAGAGAAATGCGTAAATAAAAGAGGAAGCCGCGTTCTCATTCCTTAAATCCCGAAGGAAGTGGAAGAGAATCGCGGCTTTGTCGCCCCAGGGCGTTCCCCGATAAGAATCGGGGTATAAGGAGAGTTTTACCTCTCCTGCGCTGGTGGGACCAGCACTACCTGGTCTGAGCCAGGCGTCTACCAGTCCCCCTTTGCCTTATGTTTGTCATGGGGGAACAGTTTTAAATCCTACGCCGGTCTAATTTCTTGTCAAATCGGAAATTATTTTCAGGAAGTCATTCCTAACTTTGTCAATATTTTGATTGGCGTCAATTATTTTATGCGGCACATTTTTGGAAAACTCAAGAAAACCAGAGTGAACCCGTTTGTGAAAAGCCAGTTTGCGCTCGTCAAAATGGGTTTTCTTTACTCTCCGCAAAGCAACGCGCGCCAAGCCGATTTCTGGTTTGACATCAAAGAAAATGTAAAAATCCGGAGCTGCCTCTCGCAAATAAATTTCCCGCGTTTGCCAAAACAAATCCTTTAAATTCCGCGCGCCTTGGGCGCAAATTTGGTAAGCGTAAGTAGAAGAATCAAAACGATCACAAATAACATTTTTGCCTCTTGCCAAAGCCGGTAAAATTTTATGCTGCAAATGGTCAGCCCGGGCCGCCCACATAAGACCGAATTGCGTTTCCGCTCCGGATTCTTTCGCCTCTTTTGACAAAACCAGCGTCCGAATTTTGTCGGCAAATTCCGTCCCGCCTGGTTCGTAGGTAAGCAAAAACTTTTTTCCAAACGACGTTTCAGCAAACCATTTCAAAATCGCGGTCTTCCCGCTCCCCTCACCGCCGTCAACAACTATAAATTTTCCCCGTTTCATTTTCGCAAGACCTCATTAATTTTCTTGGCAATCTCCGTAAAATCTTTTTCTTGCTTACCGCGAGTGGTTTCCGCCGGCGTGCCGAGGCGGATGCCGGAAGGGTCAACCGGTGAGCGGGTGTCAAAAGGAATGGTGTTTTTGTTGACGATGATACCCGCTTTCTCAAGCCGTTCGCTCGCTTCTTTGCCACCGATTCCTTTGCCGTTCATCCACACATCAACCAAAAGTAAGTGAGTGTCGGTGCCGCCGGAAACAATGCGCCAGCCAAGCCGCGCGAGCTCTCCCGCGAGCGCGGCGGCGTTTTTCACAACCTGCTTGGTGTATTTTTTAAACTCCGGTCTGGCGGCTTCTGCCAAAGCCACGGCAACCGCGGCAATTTGATTTAAGTGCGGTCCGCCCTGAAGGCCGGGGAACACGGCTTTGTCTATCTTTTTCGGCAATTCCCTTGCGCCTGCCCGACCAATCATGTTGGGCGGGTCTCTGCGTGAAAATATCATTGCCGCACGCGGACCCCGTAAGGTTTTATGTGTAGTAGTCGTCACCACATCCGCATATTCAAATGGACTCGGATAAACTCCTCCCGCGACCAATCCCGCGAAATGCGACATATCTACCATCAGATACGCACCGCAAAAGTCAGCAATCTCTCTAAACTTTTTAAAATCAATAATCCGCGGATAAGCAGTGTAGCCGGCAACAATAATCGCCGGTTTTTCTCGCGTCGCAATCTCTTTTATCTTTTCGTAATCCAAGACCTCCGTTTTTTCATCCACACCATAAGGAACTTGTGTCCAAAACTTCCCCGTCGCCGACACTTTGTGTCCATGCGTAAGATGCCCGCCATGAGCAAGTGTCATTCCCATAACTCTGGCTGGCTGGAAACTGGAATCTGGATTTCTGGAAGGAGGGCATAAGGCAAGATAAACGGCAAGATTAGCCGGCGAACCGGAAAGCGGTTGGACATTCACCGCCCATTCATCGGGCGAGAGTTTAAAAAGTTCAAGCGCCCGCTCCTGCGCCAATCGTTCCACTTTATCCATAACCTCATTGCCGCCATAATACCGCGCGCCCGGATACCCTTCGGCGTATTTATTAGTGAGCTCGCTTCCAAGCGCCTCCAAAACATCCTTGGAAACATAATTCTCCGAGGCGATTAAATTTATCACTCTCTTCTGCCGCTTCCTCTCGGCCTCAATTAGTTTTTTTATTTGGGTGTCTTTCATTGAAAAGTTTATAACCGACAACTTCTAGCTTATAGCTTTTCGCGCAAAAAGAAAAGCCGCCCTATGTTGGAGGGCGGCTCATTTAATGAAATTGCTAGTTACAAAACAAAATTGATGGAATAGACCCGAATGCCACGCTCTTCTTGCTCTTGAGCAAAGAGCTTAAGGAAAAGGGTTATTCGTTTGCGAGAGCAGTTAATGGTGTGCGCCAAGGGAGAACCCACTAAACTGCTACAAACTTTTGGAACAGCAACCCATTTTTGCCTAGGCCGGTTCTTTTTTCTTCTTGCCGAAACAAATCCATCCCCACAGGCCCATACAAAATCCCCTCTTGGCAAAATCGTTGTAAAATCGTCTTTGTATTTCGGAAAGAGTTCTGCGTCCAGGGACAGATTTTCTAGTACCCCAAAGTGATATGACCAAACCAAACCAGGACATGACTTTCGCAGTAGCGACAATGCTTTCGCAAACCCAAATACATAATTCACTTCTAAGAACAACTGGATTTGAGCAAAAATCTCCCTGAGCGTTCTTAATCCCAATCCTCCAATATCAGTGGGATTATCCTCTCCCCGCAGGAATCGGTCAAAACGTAGCGGATAATTCCAAAAGCTCTTAAACCTACGGTTTTTGATTGTTTTGTTATTTTTTTCATACAGTCTTTTTGAGGTTTCGCAAACTTTTTCACCACTCTACGGCAGGTGACGCCTTTTTTCTATCCACAACATTATCACAATCACACATCTCTTGTCAACCCCATCAACCCCATTAGAAAACAATTCTCTAACAGGGTCAATATACACGCAAAAACAGCGATAGCATAAGATGTGTGTATGGGGATTTTGGAAGGAAAAGTCGCGAGAACTGCAAAACGCGACAAAATCCAAAAAGCAATTCTGCAAAGCATTGCCGTAGCTGGTCTGCTTAGTGTTGCTCTGCTCGCACCCAATGCTTTGCAAGCGCTCAAGCTCTTGGGCTGGAAACCGCATCGCCGTCAGCGCGAAGTTATTGCCCGTTCCCGCAATCGATTAATTGAATGTGGTCTACTCGTCCGCGATGAAAAAGGTTTTCTAAAATTGACCTCCAAAGGAGAAACAAAACTTCGTGAATTAGAAAAGCGCGAATACCGACTTCCTCGCCCCAAACGCTGGGACAAAAAGTGGCGCGTGCTCATTTTTGATATTCCAGAAAAAAGAAAATATCTGCGGGAAAAAATCCGTAATACCCTGCGAGCCATCGGCTTTAACCAGCTCCAAAAAAGCGTCTGGGTTTATCCCTACGATTGTGAAGATTTGATCGCTTTGCTCAAGGCGGATTTCAAAGTCGGCAAGGACCTGCTTTATCTTGTTGTTGATGAAATTGAAAACGACAAAAAATTACTCGAGTTATTCAAATTATCCGAATGAACTACCATACACACGAAAACAACGACCGCTGTTTATTGGTGTATGTAAAAAAATTTAAATTTGAAGCAAATACATCAACAAACACAACTATATGCGAGATTGTGTTTTGATAAACAAAGTGTATGATTTCTTTAGTTATGAAAATATACAATGATGTTCTTAAAAAAATAATGGAGGGAGGAGCAGACCGCAAGGGCCGCAACGGCTGGACGCGCGGTTTGTTCGCCATTCAAATGCGTTTCAATCTGGAAAAGGGATTCCCGGCTGTCACTACTAAGCAATTAGCTTTCAGTTTGGTAAAAAGCGAATTGCTTTGGTTTTTGGAGGGCGGCAAAAACGGCCGTTTAAACGATAATCGCTTAAAGGAAATCGCCGGCAAGGAAAAAACAATTTGGACCGATAACGCTGAAGCGCCGTATTGGAAACCCAAAGCAAAATTTTCCGGCGACCTCGGCCGCATCTATGGCGTTCAATGGCGAAATTGGAAAAAACCAAAAGGCGGCGCCGTTGATCAAATCGCCGACTTAATCAAAAAGCTCCGCGCCGACCCCTACAACCGCCGCTTGGTAGTAACCGCTTGGAATCCGGGCGAATTAGATGAAATGGCATTACCGCCCTGTCATATGATTTTTCAATTTTTCGCCGCCAAGGGCAAATTATCGCTTCATATGCTCCAACGCAGTTGTGATATGTTTCTGGGTGTGCCGTTCAATATCGCTTCTTATGCCCTTTTGCTTTCAATGGTGGCGCAAGTAGTTGATATGAAACCTTACGAATGCGTGCTAACCTTGAATGATGCCCATATTTATCGCGCCCATTTCAAGGCAGTAAAGGAACAGCTCAAACGCAAACCATTGCGCTTGCCGAAACTTTGGCTCAATCCGAAAATCAAAGAGTTGGCTCAGTTCACGATGGAGGATATCAAGCTGGAAAATTATCAGCATCATCCGCCCATCAAGGCGAAAATGATTGTGTGAAAACCAAAGCTCGACGGGCAAACCCGCTAGAGCTTTTTATTTTATGAACAAACCGGCAATCAATATCATCGCCGCTGTCGGCAAAAATAATGTCATCGGCCTGAAAAATTCTTTGCCTTGGAATTTACCAGCAGATTTGAAATACTTCGCCCAAACCACCAAAGGCAAAACGGTTTTAATGGGTGAAAACACTTTTATCTCCATCTTAGAAAAAATCGGCAAGCCCTTGCCCGGCCGAAAAAATATTGTTTTGACAGACAAAAAGAATAAAAAATTTTCCGGCGTGGAAACGGTAAATAGCATAGGGGAAGCGATGAAAATAATTGGTGATGAAGAAATTTTTGTCATCGGTGGTGCCAGTGTCTACCGACAAATGCTACCGCTAGCGGAAAAATTATATATTACCGAGGTAAATTACAATGGACCCGGCGACGCTTTTTTCCCAACTATTGTCCAAAATAAATGGACTTTGGAAAAAGAAGAACCTCACATGAAAAACGATAAAAACAATTATAATTACAATTTCAAAATTTACTGCCGCTTTATCTAAATAAACCCCCATACACCTGAAAACAGCGATCGCTGTTGGTTAGTGTATCTCGATATTTTAGAATATTAGAACTGGGCAATCAATTTATCAATTTGTTTGTGCAAATCGGTCAACGGGCCGTTGTTGTTTAATTTGTATTTGGCTTTTTTCATTAGCACTGGAACAGCCAACTCGGTTTCGTATTGATGGTCTTTGAGAAATTGGTTGTAAGTTTTCTTAGCGTCGCCGGCATTTTCACCCCGCTTAACTAATCGTTCAAAACGAATTTCTGGGTTGGCATTAACCGCCACCAAGACGAAACCTTGGACCTTTTTCAAAAATCTTATGTCTGCCATTCGTCGGACGCCATCCACCACTACGATATTACTTTTTAATTTAATAGTATCAGCGGCAATGGCTTTGGCCAAAATATCTTCACCAAATCTTTGCCGCAAAATCGTGGAAAGCCCTTGCATATTTTCGCGACTATTGGGTAAATTAATCCGTTCTAAAACATCACGCAAAATTGAGGAAAAGCGGCAACCGAGCGCGCTGTATTTTTTCTCCAAATATTTTTTGACCGTGTCTTTGCCGCTGGCAATCGGCCCCACCAGCCCTAAAATTGTTTTTGCCATATTACATATCCGAATAGGTCTGCATTTTGTTGTTAAGTTGTTTAAATTTTACGCCAGCTTCCTTGAAAATTTCCTTGCTTCTTTTGCCAGCATGATAATCATTTTCGGCCACCACTCGTTTAATGCCAGCGTTGATAATTATTTTGGCGCAAGTATAACAAGGACACATCTGGCAATACAAAACTGCTTCGGCGGTGCTGACACCAGATCGGGCCGCTTGGGCAATGGCATTTTGTTCGGCATGAGTAGTCCGAATACAATGGCGAGATTGCGTTCCGTCATCATTAATAACTGTATGCATTTCGTGCCCAACCTTATCGCAATGGCCACAACCAGCGGGAGCGCCAACATAGCCGGTAGAAATAATTCTTTTATCTTTAACGATAACGCAACCGGTCCGGCCTCGAGCGCAAGTTGCTCGAGCGCCAACCGAACGCATAATGCCGATAAAATATTTATCCCATGACAACCGTTTTTGCTGTGGTTTTTTCACAAACGAAAGTATAAGCGTAAAAATAATTTTTGTAAATAAAGAAAAGACCCCGTTCCGATACACATCGGAACGGGGTCAAGAAGTGTCCAGGAGACCAAAGGGTCAAAGGATCCCAAGAAAGTTGCGGAGGAAAAACCGGTCAACAACACCCCACCCGCCGGCGCCAAACGAGGCCAGGCCGACAGGCCACCTCCTACCAACCCGGCGCACATCGACAACCGAGACGCTTCCGTTTTTGTTTTCCACAAAGAAGGAGTTGTTCCAACCATCGGTCCGAAGACCAACATCCTCTCCGCTTTCTTGGCGCTCAATGAGCGCCTCAATGGCAGGAAGTGAGGTGTAGCTGCGTTCCTTTGGGAGTTTTGGAAAAGGTAAGGATACTCTCGGCCACTTGCTTGAAGGTCGCGATCCCCGTCAGCTCGTAGATCTCGAACTGACTCGCATCCTGGGCGGACTGGTTTGTGGGCAGAAACTTGTCCAAGTCAGCGTCGCGGTAGTAATACCGCGTTTGGTTCGTGAAGCAGTCGGCGGTGGGTTTGGCTTCCGTCGCCGGAACCGCCACCACTTTGCCGATAGAACGGAGGACGGATTTGATTTTCTGGCCGAAGTGTTTGACCAGATCGGACCAGAAGGGATGTTCAGATGATCGAAGCGCTCCTTTCAGGGCTTCCGCGTCATCATTCCGAGGAAACCGACGGGCAATCTGCGCCACAAGTTCGGCAAACATTTCGGGGGTAGTATTCATTTTTTGTTAGCCGCAACAAAACGCGTATACCGTGTGCCTCGATGTGAGACCTTATCGGCTGACATTTAGTTGCGGAACACGAACTATTTCATTAAGAAACAGGCCATATTCCGCAACCAATAACTCAATTTCAAGGTTCAAAATTACTGCCAATATGCTAGCAAATATTTGGTAGGTTGTCAATAGGGTAAAATGTGGCTCTGTTAAACGATATTGTGGAAGCAAATACCCAAGTTAAAAGTTTAATACTTCGGTACGCCGAGATTTTCCGTTTCCATTTCAATATCGCCGAAATTTTTATCTTGAGTTACGGCAATCGCGCCTCGCTTGACTAATTCCAACATCGCCAAAAAACCGATGATGATATTAACTTTTTCTTCGCTACCGACTTTGGTAAATTCGCGAAAACTCATTTTCAGACAAGTGTTTACCCGTTTGGTCAAATTTTCAATCATCTCTTCCAAACTAATCATCTTTTCCACTACCGCCCGCGCCAATACTTCCGGCTTGGGCAAATTTTTCAAAATTTCTCTGATGAGTTTGACGGCAAAAACAACTGTTAGGCGACTATCCGGCGAAAAAATCGGTGCTCGTTCCAGCGGCTTCGGTAAAAAAATCCGATGTTTGCCGAACAAAACATCAACCTTACGACTCAACTCGCGCGTTCGCTGGTAAATTTTAAGCCGTTGTTCCAATTCAGCCACATTACTTTCTTCTTCATCGGTTAAATCAAGCGTCGGTAAAAGTGATTTTGATTTAATCAAGACCAAAGTGGAAGCGACTAAAATAAAATTGGCGCTTTCCGCTATTGGAAATTTTTCCAAGCCTTTGACATAAGCGATAAAATCGTCCGCCACTTCGGCCAGCGAGATTTCGTTGATTAAAAGTTTTCGCTTTTCAATCAAATTAAGCAAAAGTTCTAACGAACCTTCGAATGCCAGTGTTTTTACTTTATACATTTCCGTCTCCATAGATAAATTCTATCCTTTTACCCAACAAAACACCTGTGGATAAATCGTAAAAAACTAAATAATAAAAGGTATAATATCATAGTCAAATTCTCGCTTAAAATAGCGGCTTGTTTTTTTAGTTTTGCCTTAATGACACGCGATATTTCTCCAAAAAAATCTTCACTCAAAAAACGGCCGCTGGCCGTCGCGGCTTGCGACGGCCAACCATTTATTTTTTACCAACTGCTGACCGAGCAAGAATCGTTGCTTTGTTTCGCCGGCAGTCGCGACGGCGTCGATTTCGGTAATGTCTGCGAAAAAGTGGTTTTAACGAATTTCAAAAAATCGCCGTTGGAAGCGAAAAATTGTCACGATTTCAAAATTTCCAAAAAGCGCGGCGGCTGGTTTTTAACTTATGTCGAGAAAACCAATAAAGGTTTGGTTGCTCGCGCTGCCGAATCCACCGATTTAAAGAGGTGGAAAGAAATTGAAACCGATAAAATTCCCGAGTCCGGTTATTTGGTACCAAACTTCAAATGGCAAGGCAAAAATGTTTTTTACTACGGCAGCCAAGCTATTCGTGTCGCCTACTCCAGGGATTTAAAAACTTGGGAAACCAGCAGGGCGGTCGCTTTGTCGCCGCGCAGTGGTTTCTTTGACAATGGCCCGCTAACCGTCTTGGCGGTGGAGAAAGAAGCTGGCGGTATTTATGTCATCTACGACGCCTCTTTCGCCAAAAACGAAAGCTACCAGCTCCAAATCGGCGCCGCGGTTTTTTCCTTGAACGATCCCGAGCAAATGATTTGGCGCAGTGAATGGCCGCTATTTGAGCAAAATTTCGTAGCTGGCGCCAAGAAAAAATCGGCGGCGCTCGGTGGTGTTTTCCTTAAAGACCGGATTGATCTCTATTGGTGGTTTGGCGACCAAGGTTTGTTGACTATTACTTTGCCCCGTTTTCCTATCATTGGAAAAATAACCGGGACCAAGGGCGGTTTGGTCAGAAAAGCCGAAAATCCGATCATTGCTCCGGACGATAAAAATCATTGGGAAAGCGAAGCGACTTTTAATCCGGCGGCACTTTATGAAGGTGGCAGGGTTCATCTGCTCTACCGCGCGGTGGGTCATAACAGCGTTTCTTCAATTGGCCATGTCGCTTCCACCAATGGCGTAAATTTTTTGGAGCGCGAGCCCGAGCCGGCTTATCGGCCAAGAGAAAAATTTGAAGGCGTTCGCGCCGGTAGCCGACCAATTACCAACCGGCCTTTCTTCGCTTACGCGTCCGGTGGAGGCGGCAACGGCGGTTGCGAGGACCCGCGACTTACTTTAATCGACAATACGGTTTATATGATTTACACCGCCTTTGACGGTTGGGGCTCAGTGCGACTGGCATTATCCTCAATTAGATTGGCGGACTTCAAAAATCAGCGCTGGCATTGGAAAAAGCCGATTCTAATCTCGCCGCCCGGACAAATTCACAAGAACTGGGTGTTGTTTCCGGAAAAAATTAACGGCAAATTTGTTTTGCTCAACAGTGTTTCACCCGTGATTTCTATCAGTTATCTTGATGATTTGAATTTCAAAAGCGGCGAATTTATTGAAAGTCGATTCGGCGGGACCGGCCGGACATACACTTGGGACAATTTAATACGTGGCGCCGGACCACCGCCGATTAAAACGCCTTACGGCTGGCTTTTACTTTATCACGCCATGGATTATCGTGATTGCAACCGCTACAAAATCGGCGCGATGATTTTGGACGAAAAAGACCCGACCCAAGTTTTATATCGTTCCCGCCGGCCGATTTTAGAACCGGACATGCCCTACGAAAATGAAGGTTTCAAAACCGGCGTGGTTTATTCCTGCGGCGCGGCGGTTAAGGACGGCGAATTGTTTGTTTATTACGGCGGCGCCGACAAGGTCTCCTGCGTCGCCTCGGCGCCATTTGATAAATTCTTGAATGATTTAAGGAAGGATGCGGAAATTAAAATGGTAATGCGTAATGTAAAAATTTAAATTAAAAATAAAAATGTTCACCGTTCGCCGTTCCAAACACAATCCGATAATCGCGCCGATTAGCGAACGCCCGTGGGAAGCGTCGGGCACTTTCAATTGCTCGGCAGTTAAAGAAGGCAAAAAGACCCTGGCGGTTTATCGCGCCCTTTCCGCCAACCACCAGGTTCCCAACTTTCCGGAAAAGCTTTCGGTCATTGGCCTTGCCGAAAGCGTCGACGATTCTCATTTTGAAAACCGTCGGCCCTTAATCACGCCCGAAGCGCCCTGGGAACGATTCGGTTGTGAAGACCCGAGGATTACCAAACTGGGCGATACTTACTATATTTTCTACACCGCCTTGTCTGAATTCCCTTTTCGTTCAGAAGGTATCAAGACCGCGGTGGTAAAAACTAAGGACTTCAAGATTCTGGAAAGGCATCTTGTTACTCCCTTCAACGCCAAGGGCATGGCGTTATTTCCTGAAAAAATTGGCGGCAAATTGGCGGCGGTTTTTTCCGTCAATACCGACCGACCGCCGGCAAAAATCGCTTTCGCTTTCTTTGATAAAGAAACGGATATTTGGTCAACGGAGTTTTGGAATGACTGGGTAAAAAATTTAGACGAACACGCCATTGACCCGCGCCGTTCGCCGGCCGACCATGTGGAAGTCGGCGCACCGCCGATTAAAACCAAGGACGGCTGGCTGTTGCTCTACTCTCACATCCAGAATTATTTCGGCGGCGAAGCGCTATTTGGTGTTGAGGCCCTGCTTTTGGACTTGGAAAATCCGCGCCGGATTATCGGCCGAACAAAAGGCCCGTTTCTGGTGCCACAGGAAAAATACGAGACCGACGGTTATGTCAATAATATCGTTTTCCCGTCAGGCGCGATTTTGGAAGGAGAAACGCTTAAGATTTTTTACGGCGCCGCCGACACGGTCTCAGCCACAGCCGAAGTCAAACTGGAAAATTTATTAGCGGCGCTGAAACCAGACAATGATTTGGTCGTTCGGGTCGGCGGCGCCCCAATTCTGGAACCGCGCAAAAATTTTCCTTGGGAAGCCAAAGCCGTCTTTAATCCCGGCGCCATTGAACTTGAAGGTAAAATCCATTTGCTTTACCGCGCCCAAGCGGAAGATAATACTTCGGTCTTTGGCTACACTTCGAGTAAAGATGGTGAAAAAATTGATGAGCGTTCTGCCGAACCAGTTTATACTCCGCGACAGCCGTTTGAAATAAAAAAACAGCCGGGCAATTCCGGTTGCGAGGACCCGCGGCTGACTTTAATTGACAACACCATTTATATGCTCTACACCGCTTTTGACGGGGTAAATTTGCCGCGTGTTGCCGCCACTTCAATTTCTGTTAAAAATTTCCTTGCGAAAGATTGGCGTTGGTGGGCCAAACCGGTGATAATCAGTCCTTTCGGCGTCGACGATAAAGACGCTTTCCTTTTTCCTAAGAAAGTTGGTAAAAATTATTTGGTTTTTCATCGTGTTGGCTTGGATATTTGTATTGACCCGATTCCTTCTTTAGATTTTACAACTGAATGTGTTAAGACCATCACCCCCATTATCTCGCCGCGCAAATTTATGTGGGATAGCGAACGAATTGGCATCAACGCGCCGGCGATCGAAAGTAAAATCGGCTGGATTGTGTTATATCACGGTATTTCCAAAAATCATCACACTTATCGCGTCGGCGCGATTCTTTTGGACAAAAAAGACCCCACCAAAGTTTTGGCGCGAACGACCGCGCCAATTTTTGAACCCGAAATGACTTATGAAAAAGAAGGTCTGGTGCCCAATGTTGTTTTTCCTTGCGGAGTTGTCGTCCGCAACGGCGTGATTTTTATCTACTACGGCGCCGCCGACAAAGTTATCGGCCTCGCCAAAACTAAACTCGCTGATTTGGAAAAAGTGTTTGAGTGATTGACCAATGAAAAATAAAAACGAAAAAAGTAATAGTGATCCAGTAGAACTGGTAGAAAAAATAACTACCGCCAACAAACATCCTGTAATTGATTGGGGTTCCCCTGAAGGCAAAGAGGCATGGTAACAAAAAAGCAGCCCCCGACGGGAAGCTGCTTTAGCTTCAGACCGAAAGAAAAACTTTATCCCTTGCTTTTGCCATTGATTTCGCCATTGCCAAGTTAAGGGCGTCAATCTCTCGATTCACTTCTTCTTGAACTTCCCTCCAGTATTCGTCCCAGTTTGTCCCTTTCAGAATTCGCTCAACTTCTTCGGGAGAAGGAGGGAGTTTCTTGGTGGCACTTTTCCTTTTTTTCATACAATCCTTTCCGGATTCAAAGAACCCAAACCATTATTGCCGATTTGATAAATAAAAGCAACTGCACTAATTTCTGCGATCGCAAAAGTTAGTGCAGAAAGAAATTTCTTCGATTTCTCCATAAAAATTACAAACTCTCCGGTTCGGGGGCGATGATTTTGGCTTTCCAAATTTTGTGATGAAGGGTGAGCCAAACCTCTTTGATTTCCCGATTTTTGAGCAGAATTAAAATGATTATGCCGACAGCAATGCCGATGAAACCAGAAAGCAAACCTTGCAGGAAAACTCCGGGCAAGGTATTGAGATTAAAGATTTTGTCAAAAACATTAAGCGAGCGATAGACGATGAAGCCCATAATGACCGAGGTGGAAAACACTTCAAAAAAAGTTCTGGTAACGATTGGTGAGAAAGTCGGAAAACGGCGGGCAAAGTAAAACCAGAAAATTGCCGCGTTGATGATTTGCGCCACTGAAAAACCTAGCGGCAACATCAAAACCTCGGCGCCGGCAACATTGTCTACTCTTAGCAAGCTTTCCACGAAATACCGAAAAAATTCCCAGCGTTTGAACAGCCAGAGAAAACCGAAAGCAAAAATTACAATCAGCGCCGCCGAGAATAAATTTATAATCAGCGGTTTTTTGGTATTACCCCCGGCGTAATAACCGCGGACGAAAAGCAAAATCAACGATTGGGCAAGGATGGAAATGGAGAAAAACGCCAAAGCGGCGGCCGTCAATCGGGTATCGGACCAATCAAAGTTGCCCGAGCCCAAAACAGTTCTGACAATTTGGGCGCGTAAAACTATAAAAAGAACGACGATCGGCAATGACCAAAAAGTGATGTGGCGGGCAGCCGTGGTCATTTCTTTGAGAAATTTTTCCTTTTCGCCGGCGCCGAACAGCCGGCTGATGGTTGGGAAAAGCGCCACGGTATAACTCGCCCCGACGATAGCTAATGGCACCGATTGTAAATTCCAGGAAAAGTTGAAAACTGAAACCGAACCGACCGCCAAATAAGCGGCGAAGGCAATGAGCGCCAGCGAAGCAATTTGACTCGCCGAGAGCGCTAAGGTTCGGGAAAAAGACAAACCCACCACTCGCTTAATAATTTTAAAATTGAATAACGGACGGAAACGCGGAAAAAGCCGGCCCACCGAAATTATTTGGACAACCAAGTGACATAAAGCGCCAAGCACCACGCCCAACGCCAAGCCGCTCAAACCAAACAGTGGATAGAAAACCAGCAAACCGAAAATTATGCCGGCATTGTAAAGAATCGGGCTAATGGCATAAGAAAAGAAACGATGTTTAGCTTGCGTGACCGAAGCCAAAAGATTGGAGAAACCAAGCAGAATCGGTGAAAGCAACAACCAGTGGGTCATAACAACGAGCTCGGCGCCGTAAGCGCCGCCGATTATTTTTGGAAAAATCAGGGCGAGCAAGGTGGGCGCCAAGAAAAAAGCCACGATGCTCACCGCCACCATTAAAACCGCGAAAAAAGAAAAAATCGCGTCCAGAAATTCCCGCGCTTCGGTCTCACTTTTTTGCAATCGCTCAATAATAAACGGCACCAAAATGGAAACCGAAACGATGGAAGCAACCGCGACAAAGATCAAATCGGGAATTCGGAAAGCGGCGTAGTAAGCGTCCAGCGCCGCCGAAGCGCCAAAAGTGCCAGCCAGCATGCGATCGCGAATCAAACCGAGCAATTGGGAAAGAAAAGTAAAAAACGCCAAAAGATAAGCGGCTTCGTGGAGTCCGACAAATTCTTTGCCGAGCAAATTAAAAAATTTTTTAACCATCGGTCTTTATTCCTTCGGCGTTGGTTCCTCAATCGGCGGTTTAGCGCGGCTTTCCGGTTTATTATCCACCGGCGCCTTGGCATTGGTGAACGGCGCCCGGCCGGCTTTCAGATTTTTCAAAATCAAATCAATTTCTTGATTTCCCGGATTGGTTTTCTGAATTTCTGCGAATTGTTTGACAGCTTCATTGTTCTTGCCAATCTGGTAATAGCTCAAACCGAGGAAGTAGCGGGCGTTGGCATAGTTGGATAAAAGAGTCACCGCCCTTTCCAACCCTTCGACGGCTTTTTTGTAATTCTTATCATTGTAATTGAGCAAGCCAAGCTGAAAAAAAACTGTTGGGTCGTTGGGCGCGAGTTCGGCGATCTTTTCCACCGACTTGATGGCCTCGTTCAAATTGCCTTCGTCGACGTCAATTTGGGCCAGCAGAAAAATTGCGTCAGTGTAATCTGATTTAAGTTCAAGGACTTGGTTAATAAGCGTTCTGGCTTTTTTGCTGTCATTATTCGCCAAGGCAAGCCGCGCTAGCGTCAAGTAAAGCAACGGGCTTCGAGGATTTAATTCCAGCGCTTTGTTGTAATTGCTCAAAGCGCTTTCGTAAGCACCGGCAATCTTTATCGGCACCACTATGGCATAAACCCGGCCGGCCTCCACCCAATTTTGGTAATCGCTATCATTAAGTTCAATCGCCCGCTTGGCATATTTTATCGCTTCGCCGAAAGATGCCTGAAACTCCGCCTTAGCGGCTTCGGTATTCAAATCGGCGACATTGCGAGAAAACAAATTGCTGATTTTCACTAAATACAATTCAGCGAGAAAACGATTGTAGATATCAATTTCATTCAAGTTGATTGCTCTTTTCAGACCGGCCTCGGTGGCGACAATATCGCCCTTGGTGTTAAACACCAATAAGGCCTTTTGAAAATTGACGAGGGCGGCAAATTTCCGCGCAACAACAGCGCCAGTGGTAACGATCACAACCAAAAGAATCACCAAAACCAGCGTGGCAAGGAAACTTTTCTTGGGATGGCTGGAGAAGACAAAACCAAACGCCCGGTTCTTGAAATTTTTGTCTTGATGAAGCGAGGCCAAAAACAAGCCGGTAAAGAAAAAAGTCAAAGCGAAAATCACGACGCTGGGAATATAAAAGACGCTGAACACCCAGAGGTAAGCTGCTGTCGCGAAAGAAGAAACGGTAAGATAACGATTAAACGGGTCGCCGTCGATAAAGAAAATCGCCCGGAAGCCGGAGTAAAGGAACAGGGCCAGAAAGATTATCCAAGCGAGAAAACCGAGAACGCCGGTAGTGACCACTGTTGACGGAATCAAACCAATGCCAAAATTAAAATCGGTGTTCCAGAAAATCGTATTATTAATGGCTGGCGGTTTATGTCTTAACCATTCATAAGCAAACCTATTTTGACCAACACCGAAAACCGGGTCGGCGGTCAAGCTTCTTAGAGAAACATCAAAGGTTGCCTGCCAAGACGGCCGTACTTCAAATTGTGCGATGTTTAGGGTGCCAGCGATTCTGGAACCGAGCGGTTTGCTTTGAGTAAAATTGTCGGCGATAAAAATCGAAGCGACTACCAGTACCGCCAGCGCGGCGTAAGAAATTTTGCGTTTGTTAACCGACTCTGGAGCAACACTTGCAACCGGCTGGGCGCCATTTTGGTTAATAGCAGTCCGCCTGATCGCCAGCAGATAGACGAACAAAATGAGCGCGAACGAAGCGACCGCTAACCAAATGGTAGAGAAATTCACCACGGCCAACGCCAGCAAAGCAATGACTAGAACGATATAGAGACAAAACCGGAAAAATTTGCTCAGCGCTAAAAGCTCCGTCGTCACCAACGACAGTAATGTCACTGCGCCGAAAACGATGCCTAAGTCGTTAAAGCGACCGATTAAACTGGAGGTGTTACCGGAAAAAATTCCGCCGAAAGTCAGCCAAGCGGGAAAGATCAAACGAATTGTCTGAAAAACAAAGATTATCAGCGCGGCGACCAGAAAAGCGGCATAGCTCAAAAAAATCCGGTCGCGCGATTGGAATAATGCGGCGGCAACAATTAAAAGCATTACCATTACAAAAATAGAAACGAAAGTCGCTACTTCAAAACCTTGCCCCACCATAGACCAAGCGACATTGCCGGAAAAAATTGCCGCTAAGAAATTCGCCAAAACCAGAAAAACCGCGCTGGCCATAAAAATTTTTTCCGGCAACTGAATCGCCCCTTCTTTAAGCCGAGCCAGAATAAAACAAACGGAAGCCAACAATGTCGCCAAAACAATCAGCAAAGCCTTGCTGAATTGAAAAGGGAAATTGATAGAGGGAATAAAAAAAATCGGCGCTAAAAATATACCGACCGAGACCACGGTAAAACCGATTTTCTCAAAGAACGGGGCGTTACCAAACGGCACCACCGATTTCACCTTAATTTTTTCTGCTTTTTCCATAACTTTAATGAGTATTTAACCAGTTAGAAATCTTTAGAAAAGATTTCTAACGGGGTTTACCTTATCAACTACCTCGTAGCAAGCTACGGGGAAATCTTTTTTATTATACATCATAATTATACACCACATTTGTGATTTCCAAAAAGTTACAAACATACCAGCGAAGCTATACTATCGCCCTCGCGCAATTTCATAATCCGCACGCCTTGGGTTTGCCGACTAAGCGATGGAATTTCTTTAATATCAACCCGAATTACCTGGCTCTTTTTGGAAATCGCCACCAACTCTTCTTCGGCGTCAGAAACGACTTTCGCCGCCATTAGAGCGCCGGTCTTGCCCGTGATTTTCGCCGTCTTAATGCCGGAACCACCGCGCTTTTGAACTTTGTATTCTTTCAAGGCGGTCGTTTTGCCGTAGCCATTTTCCATCACCACCAAAAACCGCGGGTTGGCAACATCTTTTCTAATGGCGTCGGCGCCGACAATCATATCGCCTTTTTTAAGACGCATCGCCCGCACCCCGCCGGCCGCCCGGCCCATTAGCCGAATATCCGATTCTTTGAAACGAATTGATTGACCTTTGGCGCTAGCGGCAATCACTTGGTCGCTTTTGTCAATGAAAAAGACCGATTGCAGGGCGTCGCCGGCATCTAGTCGGATAGCAATAATACCGGAACGGCGAACATCATGGAAACTGGCAGCATCCACCTTTTTGGCAATGCCATTCTTAGTCACCAAGAGCGTTGCCAACGCCGACTTTTTCAATTCTTTGGGCATGGGCAAAATGGAAGTGACTCTTTCATCAGCTGCTAATGACAGGAAATTCATAATGGATTTGCCTTTGGTGGCGCGTCTGCCCTCCGGAATCTCATACATTTTTATTTGGTAAACTTTGCCTTTGTCGGTAAAAAACAACAAATCATTGTGGGTAGAAGCGGTCAGGAAAATAGAAACGAAATCCTCTTCTTTGGTATCTAAATCCATCACTCCGATACCGCCGCGTTTTTGTCTGCGATATTCACCTGGGTCAGTGCGCTTGACATACCCCCCCATCGTCAAAACCAAAACACTTTCTTCATCGGGAATAGTGTCTTCCAACGAAAAGGTTTTGGCTTCATGCTTGACAATTTTGGTCAACCGCTCGTCTCCGTATTTTTCCGAAATTTCTTTAAGCTCGCCCCTGATGACACCCAAAATTTTCTTGGGGCTAGCCAATAACTCTTTGAGAGTTTTAATCAATTCTATCACTGCTTTAAGTTCATCTTCAATTTTCTGACGTTCTAAGCCGGCCAATTTTTGAAGTTTCATTTCCAAAATCGCCGTGGCCTGCAAGTCGGAGAATTTAAATTCTTTTTCCAAATCAGCGTGGGCGGTGGGCACGTCTTTAGCGGCGCGAATCAATTTAATAATCCGGTCAATGTGATCAAGAGCTTTTTTAAGACCGAGCAAAATATGCTCCCGTTCTTCAGCTTTGCGCAAATCAAACTCGGTTCGGCGACGCACCACCACTTGGCGATGCTTGATAAAATCCTCCAACAAAGATTTGAGTGATAAAGTTTGAGGCACGCCATCTTGCAACGCCACCATGTTGAAATGAAAGGCCTCTTCCAGCTGGGTATGTTTGTAAAGATAATTTAAGACCGCTTGCGGTTGACTGCCTTGTTTCAAATCAATGGCAATCCGCAAGTCCTTGGCCGATTCGTCCCGCAAGGCCTTGATGCCTTCCAGTTTTTTCTCCCGCACCAAGTTGGCGATTGATTCAATCAAGTCGGCTTTGTTGACGCGGTAAGGAATGGAAGTGATGATAATTTGAAAACTGCCGGCTTTGTTTTCGGTAATTTCCGCTTCGCCACGCACCACTACCCCGCCTTTGCCGTTGCCGTAAGCGTGATGGATGTCTTTTTCCCCAAAAACCACGCCGCCGGTGGGAAAATCCGGTCCTTTGATGAATTGAAGTAAATCTTCGGTTGTCGCCCCTTTGTTGTCAATCAAATGAATCACCGCCCCGCAAACTTCACGCAAATTGTGCGGCGGAATGTTGGAGGCCATACCGACGGCAATGCCAAGCGTGCCGTTCAAAATTAAATTGGGAAAAGCCGCCGGCAAAACCATCGGCTCTTTCTTGGTGTTGTCGTAATTAGCCCGCCAATCTACCGTCTCTTTTTCCAAATCACGCAACATTTCACCGGAAAGACGGGACATTTTTGTCTCGGTATATCTCATTGCGGCGGCTGAATCGCCATCAATCGAGCCCCAGTTTCCCTGGCCCATAGCCAGCGGGTAGCGCAAAGAAAACGGCTGGGTCATTTTCACCAACGATTCATAGACGGCCGCGTCGCCGTGCGGATGATATTTGCCCAACACATCGCCTACCACCGCCGCTGATTTCCGAAATCTGGCCGAGCTGGTCAAGCCTAGTTCTTGCATCGCGAACAGAATCCGCCGGTGCACCGGTTTCAAACCATCGCGCGTGTCGGGTAAAGCGCGCATAGTTATCACCGACATAGCATAGTCCAAATAGGACTCCTTCATCTCGGTGCTGATATTCCTTAAAACGACACCGCGCTCGCTTTTAACGGGCGCCGTTGATTCATCTTTTTCCTTTGCCATACCACATTATTTTAGCATATTTCTAGGTTAAAAGGAAACCAGAAAAAATTAAAACTTGGCAGATATCCGCTATCGCCAGTATCTGCTGAAAATTACTTTTTGTAATTTTTACAATCCCTGCACTGTCGCGGCAATCAAATTGATGATGCCAAAAACCGAGAACATTATGAACATTCCAATGACGCCGTAAATCATTCCTTTGCCGCCTTCGCTTCTTTTGGTTGAATCGTCGGCGTGGACGATATAGGTAAAAGCGCCCCAGATAAAAACCAGCAGGGCAACGGCAAAAAGCAAAAGTAAAATTGGATTGACAACGTTGTCTTCAATCTTGTTTATGATATCCGTCACTGATTGCGGCACCGCCGCCAAAAGATTTTTCATAATATTTTAATTATATCATAATCAATTTGTCATTGTCGCCTCGCCCAAAAGTGCCGCCGGTGTGTAATGATTAGCCGCATCCCAAAGCATCCAAGAATTAAAACCTGCATCATAGGTCGCTTGGATTTGCTTCCTCACCATCTCGGCCGTATAAACCGCGCCTAAATTAAAATCTTGCAACCATGGCCGGATTTTTTGCGGGGTAGAAGAAGAACGCTCATAAGCCGCGTTTAGTGAATAACGAACCACTTCATAAGGATGCGCCGCCGGATTGCCAAGCCCGATAAAAGTCGGCGGATAATGCGACGGATAAACCATCGGGGCAATATAATCAAAATACGGCAAAGCCACTTCCAAAACCTGGCCAATGTTTAAGTCATCAGTATTGGTCGTCGTCATACCAAATAAATCA
>MHSF01000023.1:43348-72229 GCA_001822695.1 Candidatus Taylorbacteria bacterium RIFCSPLOWO2_02_FULL_44_35
GCCGACAAAACAGCGCCCACCAATTTTAGTTTGTCGTGCAGATAGGAAAAAAACTCGCGCAATACTTCCGGCTTTTCATAACCGTCACTCCAAGGATAATAAATGTCTTTCATATTGCCGTCGGAAGGAAAACGAATATAATCAAAATTTAATTCGTCAAAACCTAGTGCGTATGACTCTTTAGCTAACAAGACAATGTAATCCCAAACGCCCGGGGCACCAACGTCCAACCAACTCAAACCTTTGTAATCCTGCCAAACCACCGTCCGTTCGCTGTCTTTTTTCACCGCCCATTCCGGATATTTACTAACTAAATATAAATCCTGAAAAACAGAAATCCGACCAATGATGTAAATATTTTTATCGTGCAGTTGTTTTATTAAGGTCTTGATGTCGGTAATTCTTTTTTCCGATGAGCCAATTGCCTTGAACACTGGATGGTCGATGGGAAAAGAAACCCGACCAGTGTAATCTTTAATATCAATGACTATGGCATTGAGTTCGGTGGCATCAATCAAATCAATCAATTTCCCCCGTCGGGCAATTGAACCGGCCGTCCAACTGGTCAGATAGATAGCTTTCAGAGGCGACGGGGTCTTGAGGTGAACGATGGTCGAAGCGACCAATGGCTTTTCGGCACTAGCGAATTGAATTGGATAGTATGCGGGTAGGATAAAATAAAAAGCGGCGAACCCGCTCGCTAAAACCAAAACCCAAACTGCCAGAATTATCGCTTCCTTATTGTTGGCCATTTTCCACAAAAGTCGCGCCGGCGCCAGCATCCTTGCTGTGCTCCGTTTCAACTGGCGCCACTGTTTTCTTTCTTAAAAAATAATTAGCAATCAAAATAAAACCGGTCGCATAAAGCAAAAGCGAGCGCCATGATGTGGGAATACCAAAAAAAGGAATTGAAATTAGCCAGATGCCGAGCAGCAAAATTGTTTTGGGTTTAAACATGAGTGTTATTATATCTCAGTCCATGATATGATACGAGCCGGTAAAGTTCCAAACTGAAATTATGTATGAAGACACAACTAACCATGGAACTTCTTCGTGAATTTTTGGGCGGACTGATTGAGATAGACAACCCTAATTGCCAATACCTGGGTATCCCAGGCGAGGTGTGTTTAGACCAGGAAGATGTCGCGAAAGGCAAAATCAGGTGGATTGGTGTTCGTTTTCGCTGGTTAATGGAAATAATTAACGGAAGACCAGTTGGAAAAACCAAAAAACCGAATTGTGTCCTGGAATTCAATCTGATTGGGACAACACACACCGGGCTTAGCGGTAAAAGGGAATGTCTCGTGATTCCAACCGATATTCAAGGAGAAGAAGTCAAAATTATGAAATAGCGCGCCCCACCGTCCAAAAAACGGCGGGGTTTTTACTTATTCGACACAATAACCACAAACTCCCCGCGCACTTTCTCTGGATACTTTTCAAAAAATTCCAAAAGGTCAACGGCGGTGCCGCCAATTACTTCTTCGTAAATTTTGGTCAATTCGCGGCAAATCGTAATTTTCTTTTCCGGAGAGAATTTTTTGAGTGATTCCAAAGTTTTCAAAATCCGATGCGGCGATTCATAAAAAACAACAGCTCTTTCCGAGGCGGCGATTTCCTTGAATAAGGTTTCGCGGCCTTTTTTGTGCGGCAAAAAACCTAAAAACAAAAACTCATTCGCTGAAATGCCGGCGACGGAAATCGCCGCCGCCAAAGCCGAAGGGCCCGGCACCGCTTCAATCTTGACGAAAGGTCGAACCTTTTTTCCCCACTCTCGCACTTTTTGAATAATAAACGCGCCGGGGTCGGAAATCCCGGGCGTGCCGGCGTCAGAAATTAAAGCGATATTTTTACCTGCTTCCAATTCCACAATAATTTCCTCCGCCGCTTTTTGTTCATCGCGAGTGTGCCGTTTGGCTATCGGCGTTCCAATGCCAAAATGCGCCAGCAATTTTTTAGCCACCCGCGTGTCCTCGGCAAAAATCAAATCAACTTTTTTCAAAATGCGCAAAGCCCGCAGGGTAATGTCCTCCAAATTTCCAATCGGCGTCGCCACAATGTAAAGTTTATTTGTCATGATTCTTTTCGCCTACTAAATCTTCAGCAATTTTATAAATGTCCCCTGCCCCGATTGTTAAAATAACATCCCCGGCACCACCTTCCGTGTTTAGGAAATCAGTGATGTCTTCAAACTTTGCGATATGCCGCAAAATTTTGTCTTTATAATTTTTGAGTATTTCTTTCAGCAAAATTTCAGAAGAAATTTTTGGGTCTGGCGCTTCCCTAGCTGAAAAAATCGGCGACAAAACCACCATATCCGCATCGGCAAAAGAATTTGAAAGTGGTTTTAATAATGTTCTGGTCCGTGAATAAAGATGGGGCTGAAAAACGGCAATTAATCTTTTTTTTGGAAAAAATTCTCTAGCTCCGGCCAACGCGGCTTGAATTTTTTGCGGATTATGAGCGTAATCATCATAAACCAATGCCCCTTTTTGGGTTTTACCTTTATGCTCAAAACGCCGCCAAGTGCCAGAAAAACTATTCAGAGACAAAATCGCTTTTTGAAAATTAATGCCGAGAGCGCCGGCAACCGCTAGAGCCGCCCGCGCGTTTTGGCGATTATGTTCTCCTGGAAATTTTAATCGTAAATTATCAATCGGCACAGAATTATAATCAATCATAATGGCGCGGGCGGCGCGAACCACCGGAACAACATTGGGATGCTCAAAATCCGTAATGATTACACCATCTTTGGGAACTCTAGCGGCAAACTTGGTAAAAGCATCCTGAATGTCGGCAAGATTTTTAAAATAATCCAAATGGTCTTCGTCAATGTTATTCACTATCAAAATCTTTGGAAAAATTGTCAGAAACTTTCTTTGATATTCGTCCATTTCAACCACTAGATATTTACTCTTCCCCGCGACAAAATTTGAATTTACCTCTTTCAAAATACTGCCGATAATAACCGTCGGGTCAAAATCGGCGTCCATCAAAATTTTCGCCACCATACCGGTCGTCGTCGTTTTGCCGTGAGTGCCGGAAATAGCAATGGTAAATTTGTCAGCCGAAATTAAACTTAGGGCTTCGGCATAAGAAATTGACGGCGTCGCCAATCGTTTCATTGCTTTAAAAAACTTCGGAGCAGCCACTTCAATTGCCGTGCTATAGATTATTAAATCGGTATTTTTTGGAATATCGCCAATTTTTTGCTTATTTAAAATTCGGACTTTTGCTCCAATTCTCCTTAATTCATCAATCAATTTAGAATCAGCGACATCTGAACCGCTCACCGCCTTGCCTTCGGCAAGCAAAAGCCGCGCAATGGCCGACACGCCAATGCCGCCGATGCCGATGAAATGAATATTTTCGAATTTATTAAGATTATCTACAATCACAAAAGATAGATTAGCAAAAATTTTTGAACTTGACAACTATCTTGTTGTGGTATAGAATTTTCGCAGAAAACCGTTCAACAAAAGAAAAACAATGAAAACCAAAATAAAAATAGTGGAACCGACCAAAATCATCAGACCTTTTGATAATGTTGAAGTCCGTCTCTTTGGCCGCAACGGTGGCAAGACGGATTGGAGCATAAAACCACTCGTGCTGGAAAATGTTCTCAAAGCGCGAGTTTTGCCTCCCGTCTACATCCTAGTGGACCGGGTGGCGCGAGAGGCGGGCATCAAAACGCTTTACGCACCAAGGCCATCCGAATTCAACGCACAAATCTGTGCTTCGCCGGATCTCCGTGAGGAAATCAAGTCAGAGGCGCCAGTGCCAATATTGACTCAAGAGTTCAGCGACTACGAGTCTATGATGGATGATTCTGAGTATAAGGAGTGGGCCGAGCGAGAAGGCGTGTCAATACACCGTGGCGTAAATGCCGACGGTTGCGATGTACCAAAAGGTTCTGCTTTTTGGCTCTCGTCAGCCGATTGTCCTGTTCTCATAGTCACCGATGGCCGGCGGGTAATCTGCACCCACTGCGGTTACAAATCGCTTGTTGACCGAGGAGCCCTTAGGGGCACGCCTACCCGCCCATATTTTTCGGTCGTTGGCGCTGTCCTTAAAGAATTCATTGGTAGGAACCGAGTAAATCTTCGCGCCTTTGTAACACTTGGCATTGGCCCGCACTGGAGTGAGGCGTCAGAGACGGAACTTGGAGCGCTTGCGTTCTATGAAAGATTGGGATGCTATCCGCGAGAAAGCTACCGCGTCGGACGCAAAAAACTCAACATTGTTGAATTGGTTCGGTGCCAGTGTCTCAATCGCGGAATCGGCAATGTTCGCACCGACGACAATGACACCTTCGCCGACAAGGACAAGGATGGAAAGTTCCTCTGGTGGAGCTATGAACGGGCGATGAAAAAATCGCCCGCTGACAAACTCAAGCGCAACGGCGTTATGGTCGTTCATAACTAGCCAAAGTTTTTCATCGCCCCGCATCCTGCGGGGCAATTTTATTTTTACAAAAAAAGAAAAAGCGTCCCGACCGAAGTCAAGACGCTGTGAAAACTGGAATAAAAACCTACTTGGGAAGAAATTGGACTTCTTCCCAAAGCTGTTTGGCGAGATTATCCAACCAGCGCGAGAGTGGGAGCAGAGGCGCTTCCGGTCCGCAGACATCAAAGGTGTAACCCTCTTTGCCCGCTTCCTTGACAGCCCGTTCCACTGCCATCTTTTGGTTTTCGCAGAATGGCTGGGAAGAGACAACTAGGTAGTAACCTGGCTTTGGACGATAGCCGAGCCAACACCTAACCGTTTCCGCGGTGTTTGGATTCCGCATGCCGCCATCTGGCTTCGGAAACAGCGGAGCAGATACAACTCCACAGCTACGACCTAACCACCACCCATTATGATAACTCCCCCATCGTTTTAGCCATTTGAAAACCTCAGACTCGTTGGCTGGCCAAATGCCACAATCCGCCTCGACACGGTAATTGGCGTAAAGCGTAAACCCCGTCTCTTCCAAGATCGCCGGTACTGCTTTAATTCCCTCCAAGTCATCGTCAACCAGCCGCTCGCTCCCAAGAAAGTAAATCGTGGGTGGCTCCCGTTGTAGAAAAGTGTACTCATCAGCGGTGAATTTCATCCGCCGAGCGATTGCCTTCATCGTTGCGCCGAGAAGTAGTGTGCCGTCATACTGCAAGCATGGGTTGATGTGAATTGCCGTCACACCAAGATCCCGGAGCAAAGCAAGTTCCTCATCTGTTGGGAACCGTCCGCCAAGTTGAGCGCGCAAAACGCCATCTTTGGCTCTTACCCACTCCTGCTGAAATGTTTTATTGAGTTCCGCAGGTTCTACGCCTTCGAGAACCGCAATCCCCTGCATCCGCACCAAGCTAAGAAGCTCGGATTTAACCGAACCATCTTTGTTAATGAGCATGATTTGCCTTTCGTTTTCTGCTTGCCCCGTAGTGAGCTTTGCTCTACTACTGGGGTGTTTTTTTGGTTTTTCCGTTTACTTACAACTGGCGACATCATAACACAACCCTGCTTTTTACGCAAGTTTTTTGACTATTTCATTAAACTGCTCTCCCCTGTCATATTCATTAACAAATTGTCCAAACGACGCGAAAGCGGGGGAAAATAAAATGGTATCGCCTCTTTCCGATATCTTTATTGCCCTTCTTATCGCTTCTTCTAATTTTTGAACTTTGGTAATTGATAATTGTTTGGAACTTGGAACTTGGAACTTGGAACTTATTTTATCTGTTCCTGTCCCCGGCAACAAAACAACCGCTTTGCAATACTTCGGAATCTCCTCCACCAATTCCATCATATCCAATCCCTTGTCAGAACCGCCCAAAATTAAAATAATTTTGTTTTTCCAAGTCAGATTTGATGTCTCATCAAATCTGACTTGATTTAGCGCGCGGAGAGCGGCCATTGTAGCGTCCGGTGTGGTAGCGCAAGTATCGTTGTAAATTTTGACACCATTTATTTCTCTAATAAATTCCAAACGGCCCTGGACGCCGCCGAAATTTTCTATGGCTTTTCTGGAAATTCCGTCGGGGATTTTCAGCGCCCGAGCGACAGCGAGGGCGCAGGCGGCATTGGCGCGATTGTATTCGCCGAGGATTTTTAATTTCCAATTTTTGGGCAAGTCAGTGGCTCGGACAACAATTTTCTTGCTTTTTAAATTCTTAAAGGTTGAACCTTTCTCATTTTTAAGGTTCAACCTTGTAATCTGCTCACCCAAAATAAAAACATCTTCATTTTTCTGATATTTAAAAATGTTTGCCTTATCTTGAAAATATTTTCCCATATCACCACCATAATAATTCAGATGGTCCGGCAAAAAAGTCGTGAATACCGAAATGTGCGGCGAAATTTTTGAATCACCGAAACCTTGAAGTTGCCATGAGTCCAATTCCGCTACAACAAAATCGCCAGCGCGAACTTTTTCCAAAAGAGGCAAGGTCGCCGTATCTTTGATGTTACCGGCCAACAAAACTTTTGGTCTGGAAGAGGTCAGACCCCCCTTTGCTGTTTGAGGTCTGACCTTTAAAAACCTCTTGATGATTTCATAAATCAAATAAGCGGTTGTGGTTTTACCGCGAGTACCAGTGATGCCGATAAAAGTCACACCATCGGGCATTAGTTTAAAAAACAATGAAGCGTCCATTTCAATCGGAATTTTGTTTCTTCGCGCTTCAGCAATGTAAGGCGAGTTTAGCGGCACACCGGCGGCTTTCAAAATAAAATCTCTGTTTCTAAAATCCTCCAATTTATGTTTCCCCAAAACAAACCTTATTTTTGCTTGTGGATATGTGATATCCACATCAGATGTGGATATCACATATCCACAAACTTTTTTCAATTTTTTCAAAGACGGTGTAAGTTCTTTTTCTGATTTCAAATCCGTCACCAAAACTTCCGCGCCATGCCGCACCAAAAAATCGGCATCCCTCAGCCCACGCCCCAAAAGCCCCAAACCCATCTGGGTAACTTTTTTGCCTTTGAAAAACTCTCGCCAATTTTTCATATCAACCAACATACTCCACTTCCCGCTTAATTGCCAGTCCGGTTTTTTCTTTAACAATGATGGCAATTTTTTCGGCAAATGATTTTATTTCTCCCGCTGTCGCTCCGCCATAATTAACAATCACCAACGGCTGATTTTTATGGAGTCCAACTTTGCCAATTGAAAAACCTTTTAGACCGCACATTTTATCCAAAACCCAAGCCAGAAAAATTTTTACTTTATTCTTGCCCACAGCCACGCCGGGCAAGTCCGGAAACATAACCTTAAATTTTTTGAACTGGGCATCAGAGATAATTGGATTTTTAAAAAACGAGCCGGCTGTCCCAACTTCGGCAAGATTAGGTAATTTTTTCGTCCGGATTTCCACGATTCCCCGCCGAATGTCGGCAATAGTCGGCGCGGAAATTTTTTCCCGCTTCAACCATTCTTGAACATCGGGGTAATCGGTTTTGAACGGTTTTTTTCTCTTTGATTTATTTAATAAAAAACCAATGCGGACAATAATGAAATTCTTACCAGCTGGTGTTTGGAAAATACTTTGGCGATAATTAAACCGACAAGCTTCTTTATTTAAAATTTTTGCTTCTGCTGTTTTTCTGTCAAAAATTTCAACAAAAGAAATTACGCTGGCAACTTCAACGCCGTAAGCGCCGATGTTTTGGACCGGCGCGGCGCCGACCGAGCCGGGAATCAGCGACAGGTTTTCCAAACCGTGGAGATTTTTTTCCACCGTCAGACGCACTAAATCGTCCCAGTTTTCGCCGGCGCCGGCAATTATCTCTACTTTGCCGCCGGCTTTTTCAACAAATTCCACACCAAGAATGTCCATTTTCACAACCAAACCAGAAAATCCTTTGTTAGAAACCAAAATATTAGAACCGCAGCCCAGAATAAAAACCGGTAATTTGTTTTTCTTGGCGAAATCCATTGCCTCCGTCACTTTTGCCAAATTCTTGGCCACGCAAAAATAGCGGGCGCGGCCGCCCACTTTGAAAGTCGTCAACTCTTTGAGCGATACGTTTTCTAAGATTTTTCTCCCGTTAGAGTTTTTTGTTGGTAACATGTGTAAATAACAATGTATTTTTTAACACAAATGTAATTTCAGTTGATTTGGTTTGCGAAGTAAAAACTCTAACGGGCCCCCAAAAGCGGCCGGCGGAGTGCTAGCTCCAAAACTAATGTCTTATGTGAGTGCAACCGCCGGCCGCTTTTGGGGACAACAGAATAATTGTATAGGACAGACATAAAAACGCAAATCCCCCGAAACCTTGCGGTTGGGGGACTTACGCAGACATTCGTTTTTTGGGCTAACTTTTATTAGCCGCACTCACGCTGGTATCTTACCATGCCCATTTTTTTTGTCAAATCCATTGTGGAAAACCTCGGCTCTCTTTCAAAAGTTCTGCAACAACACTAAAAGTTTTCGCGCCAGCGGTAAAACGCAATAGCGGCTCGTTATTAGACAAACGGATATTAAGCCAAGAATCGCCAAAATCAAAAGTCAAACCATCGCGCTCGGCGACTTCTTTGGCCTTGCCTCTAAAATGGCCAACGAATTTTTTTCTAATTGCCAACCAATCCGTTGCCGCTTTGAACTTAAAATTCTCCATATCAACGGCGAAAGCCGGCAAGCTGTCATAAAATTCGGCCAAAGTTTGCCTCTGCGCCGACAAATTATTTAACACTTGAATGAAAGTAAACAGCGCCGAATCGGCTTGAAAGGTTTCCTCAAAACAATAGTGACCGGAGTATTCGGCGGTACTGGAAGCATTTGATTGTCGCATCGCCGTCCGGATAAAAGCGTAGCCAACCCGCGACGGAATAATGTTTTTTAAATCAATCAAACCAAGATGCTGAAAAACCTTAAACAGCAGTTCGTCCACCACGAACGGCAACCGGCGGTTTCTAAAAATCAAATAAGCGCTCCCGTAAGCGGGCACCAGTCGGCCAAGATTATCCACAAACAACGCCCGATCACCGTCGGCGTCAAAGGCCACGCCCAAATCAGCTTTTTGTTTGACAACTTTTTGGCAAAGTTCCTTGAGCGCGCCAGCCAGCAATGGATTCGGTCCGTGCGCCGGAAAATTGCCGTCGGGCAAATCATTGAGATAAGTGAGCTGAACTAACGGATAGTCGGCAAAAACCCCCTTAGCAACAACGCCAGCGACACCATTAAAGGCGTCTAGTACAGCAAACAGCGGCCGTTGGACCTTCAAAAACTTTTTTAAAAAATCTGCGTAAATTTTAAAATAGTCCATGGCAGAAATTTCTAATTTCTAATTACTAATTTCTAATAGATTCTTTAATAATAGCCGGACTTAAAACAACCGCGCCTTCTTTGACGATTTTGAAGCCATTGTATTCTGGCGGGTTGTGCGAAGCGGTTACCATCACTCCGCCACTGGCCTTGAAACGATTGACGAAGAAATAAAACATCGGAGTAGTGGCGAGGCCAATGATTTTTAGAGCGTGAATTTTTCTTTGCTCTTTCCAGCCACGCTGAAAACCTTCCACCAACGCTTCGGTCAAAACTTTAGCTCCCCGCCGAGCGTCGTGAGCAATTACAACAATGCCGTCGGCAAAAATATTGGCCAGCGCCTCACCCACTTTAAAAGCTAGTGCCTTATTGATTTCCGAAAGATACAAACCGCGAATATCATTGGCTCTAAAAATCTCTGCCATTAAAATAATTTGATTATGTCTTTGTAAGTGATAACCAACATTAAAATCAACAGCAAGGCAAAACCGATGCCGTTTAGATAGTTAACGATTTTTGGATTAAGCGGCCGACGGCGAACCGTTTCAATAGCGACAAATAGCAAGCGGCCGCCGTCCAGCGCCGGAAGTGGCAAAAGATTAATCACCGCTAAATTGAGTGAAATAAAAGCGACAAAACCCAGTAAATTGGCAAAACCTAAACTCGCCGCCGTACCGACTAAACCAGCAATGCCAATTGGTCCCGCCACTTCAGAAAAATCAGCTTGGAAAATAAAGACCTTATAGAAAAATTTACCGAGACCTTTGGTAATTTCTACAAGTAAAACACCGGTGGTCTTGGCGCTTTCCCAAAGAGCTCGGAAAAAAGGCAGTTTAACCGTACCGATTAAATCCAAACCCACGCCAATCGCCGCGCGTTCGGCGACAAGTCCGGCAACCGGCACGACTCTGACTTCACCTTTTTCATTGCCTCGTTCGTAACCAATCAAAATTTCCCTGTCTTGATGTTGATTCATAAAATCCGAAACCGAATCGGCGGTCAAATCTGGAAGCACGCTATCATTGGCGGCAACTGAAACAATCGCATCGCCCGACCGCAATCCCGCTTGGCTGGCGGGAGAATTGGTCAATACTTGGGTCAAAATCAATCGCGGATTTTCCACCGGTAAATCTTGATAATAGCCGACTGGCGCCGGAAAACCAGAGACAAAACTAGCAGAAATCACCAACCAAGCGAAAATAATATTAAATGACACGCCGGCAATTAACACCGCGGCTTGTAGACCGCGATTTTTTTTATTAAAACTTCTTTCTTCTCCCGTTTCCAAACACTCGGCCTCGGGATTATCCGGCGGATTTTCACCGAAAATCTTGACGAAGCCGCCGAAAGGAATCCAATTTATGGAATAAGTTGTCTCGTCAATTTTTTTACCAAACACTCGCGGCGGAAAACCAAGACCAAATTCGTCCACCCGCATACCGCATTTTTTGGCAACCAAAAAATGCCCCAGTTCATGGACAAAAATCAGCGCTCCCAGCACAATGATAAATAAAACAAAGTTCATTTTAGAAGCCGGAAATTCTTTTTTGAAATAATCGTCCGACCAAGACGCTTTTCCAATTGCTTTCTCGCCCCACCAGCAATATCGCCACCAGTTTTGGCATCAGCTTTCAATTTCGGTATGCCTTGCGAATCCTCGTCGCGATGAATTTCAGTTGTAGCGCGTTCACCAAGCATTGTAAAAATCAATTCCAAGTCATTCATATGGTCACGCAAATTTTCCCGTCTCAAACCCTTTAATTTTTTATATTCACTTGGGACAACACCAAAAGTCGCTTTGGAAATTTCGGCGGTTAAAATTTCATAGTCCCTCTGTCTGGCCGCCCCTCGTTTTTGCCACTCATCAGTTAATTCTTCACGAATAGCAATGCCACGCATTCGTTTTTCAATCCAGCTATCGGGATAGCCCTTGAGTTTGTAAAGAGTTCTAGTTCGTTTGGTGGCCAATTCCGGATTTTCAATTTCCTGAATTCTTTCATAACCGACTTTTGCTAACCACCTCTTAAACGGCTCGGCTTTGGGCGATGGAACAGATTGAATGATGCGGAAAATACCTTCGGTATTGGCGCAAAGCACTTTCTGTGGCCCACCCGCTGTATCTATTGAAAGGGGGGTGGCAATTTGCCCCCACCCTTTGGATAGTTCCGGATCCCGACGACGCATATCTTTTATATAACCATCCGGCTGCACTGAATCAGTCAAAACAGAAATAACATCCACAATCACAAACCACCACTCTTTTTGATAAAGAAATTTCCTGATTTGTTTGCCCTTAAACAAGGCGATTTTTGTATCACTCGGCATTTTTGTTTTTAATTTAAGATTTCTTTTTCTTTCTTGGCAAACTGTTCGTCAAAATTTTTGTTGGCGGTATCGGTCTCTTTTTGTAATTCGTTTTTCAAGCGGAATTTTTCGTCTTCACCCATACCACCGGCCTTTTCTTTATCCTGAATATCTTTCCAAATGTGATCGCGCTCTTGACGCAATGACACCTTGGCTTGTTCCAATTTTTCTTTGGCTACTTTCAAAATCGCTCCGCGTCGCTCGGCGGTCAGTTCCGGAAAAAACACCCGAACACCTCCGTCGCCGGCCGATACCGACAAACCAAGATTGGCGGCAGTAATCGCCTTTTCAATATTTTTCGCTTGAGTCGCATCCCAAGGCGAAATTTTCAAAGTCCACGCATCTTCTACGGTGACACTACCGAGTTCTTTTATGGATAATTTAGCGCCGTAGGATTCCACTAAAACACCATCCAAAATCGCCGGCGCCGCCCGGCCGGTTCGAATGCCGGCAAATTCTTTCTTGAGATGTTCGTCAATTTCCTTCGTCCTTTTTTTGAAATTAGAAAAATCGTAGGTCATTATTGTTATCTTACCAAAATTTCCAAATTATTCATACCTCAACGCTTCCATTGGGCTTTTGCGCGCCGCCTGGCGCGCTGGATAAATACCGAAAACCAAACCGACGGCGCCGGAAACACCGAGCCCGAGGAATACCGCCATTATGGGGAACGAAAAGGCCCAATCTAGTCCGACGAACTTAGACAAAATCAATGAAATTACAAATGATAAACCAGTGCCGAGAACAATACCAACAACACCGCCAATGCTGGTCAGCATCACTGATTCCAAAAGAAATTGCGTCAAGATACTGCGATTGGTGGCGCCAACGGCCTTGCGCAAACCAATTTCCCTAGTCCTTTCGGTTACCGACACCAGCATAATATTCATAATCCCCACCCCGCCAACCACTAGCGAGATTGCCGCCACCGCCGCCAAGAACAAAGTCAGGGCGTTGGTGATAGTGCTGACCATTTCCATCGCTTGAGCTTGGGTCTCAACAAAAAAATCATCTTTGTCCGGGTCGGTAATGTTGTGGTTATTGCGCAAAGTGGTTTCAATGTCGGCAACGGTGGCGGCGATATTGGCTTCTGTATCTGTTTCAATTACCAACCGATTAAAATATTTGATGCCGAAAATATATTGCTGGGCGGTGGTGTAAGGCATAATCAGGGAGTTATCAAAACTAATAAAAGAAAACTGACCTTTATTTGGCAAAACGCCGACAATTCGCAAGGTCTGATTTTTAACCCGAATTTTTTGACCCAGCGCCACTTCGCCGGGCTCAAACAATTCATCTTTAACTTTGGAGCCAATAATCACCACAGCGGACTTGGAAACGACTTCTTCGTCCATAAACAATCGGCCATCTTCCGGATAAATATTATAAATCTCGGCAAAAAAATTATTGACGCCAAAAACCGTTGTCTGGTTTATCTTGTTTCCTTTAGTGGCAACCACCGGACCAAAAACAATCGGCATTATTCTGGTCAAATGGGGCACATTAGATTTTTTCTTCAAGTCCTCCACATCTTTATTTTTTATGGAATCGGTGAAAGTAGACAGCGAATCGGAAATACCGGTCGGATGCCGACCGGGCACAACAACAATGGTCTTGGAACCGATACTTTGAATCTGATTCAAAATCAAATCCTGGGCGCCGCGGCCCAGAGATATCACGAGCATAATGGCAGTAATGCCAATGACGATACCCAAAATCGTCAAAAGCGAACGACTCCGATTAGTTTGCAGTCCTTTGCTCGCTGTTTTTAAACTGTATTTCACAAACATATTATTTGGATTAAGAAATGTCTTTCTTAGCAAGCTTTTTACTGACCAGCCCTTGCCCCACCTCGTAAAAAGCTTGCTTGCGACGCCATTTCTTAATCTATAATCATTTTATTTTTCAAAATTGCCTTCGCCGCGACGATTGGCGACCAATTGAACACTTTCTATTTCACCGTCTAGCAAATGAATGACACGGCGAGCATGCTCGGTGGTATAGGTCTCGTGAGTAATTAAAATGACCGTCTTTTTTTGTTGGGTGTTAAGTTGCCAAATGATGTCCATCACCGCTTTGCCCGATTTGGAATCCAAATTGCCAGTCGGCTCATCGGCAAAAATCACTTCCGGATTATTGACCAAGGCCCGGGCAATTGCCACTCTTTGTTTTTCCCCGCCAGAAAGTTGCGATGGCTCGTGAAATGCTCGATGAGTTAAACTGACCGCTTCAATCGCTTGTCGCGCCAAATTATTCCACTCTTTTTCCGGCACATCGGAATAGACCAGAGGCATTTTAATATTCTCCAAAACACTAGTTCGCGGCAGTAAATTAAATGCCTGAAAAACGAAGCCGAATTTTTGATTGCGCAATCTTGCCACTTCTTCCGGTGAATATTTACTGACTTCCTGGCCGTCAAAAAGGTATTGGCCCGAAGTGTAATCATCCAAAAAACCCAAAATGTGGAGCAAGGTTGATTTGCCTGAACCCGACGGACCCATCACCGCCACGAAATCGCCTCGTTCAATCATCAAATCAACGCCGGAAAGAGCGCGGGTTTCATTTTCTCCGCCGTCGTAAATCTTGCCGAGCTTTTTGATTTCAATCAGCGCCATAAAATTATCCTCGGTTCAATTCTTTAATGTGCTCTCCGAGTAAATCGCCCAAAATCACCGCCAGATTTTCAACTTTCTCGCAAACCAAACCATCGGGATGAAAGGTCCCCCTTTCTTTAGACACTCATTTTACATCTGGTATTCTACCTGATTCTGCCGGCGCAAGGCGCGGCTCAGTAATTTCTCTGTAGTTCTTCACAGGTGATAGTTTCGGCTAGCACCTGTTTTTTAATTTTCGCGGTTTCTAATTCTAAAAAATTTCTAGGAGGATTTGACCCGGAGTTTGGTTTGCCGGCCTTTGTCTACTTTGGGCAAGCGGAGAGTCAGTAGGCCGTTCTTTTCGCTGGCTTCTGATTCTTCCACTTCCACTTCTTGCGGTAAAAGAATGGTTCGTGAAAACGAGCCCCAGTAAAGTTCCTTGAAAAAAAAGTTATCCTCGGAGATTTCGTGCGTGCTCTCGCGCAAGCCCTTGATGGTAATCATATCGCGAGTGATGGAAATATCTAAGTCCTCCGGTTTGACGCCAGCCACCATTGCCCGGATGAAAATGTCGTCGGGTGTTTGATAAACATCAACCGCCAGTTGACCGTCACCGTTTTCTTCTTCTAGCCACTCGCTTAGTTTTTCGTCGGCAGTGGTAACACTAACCTCGCGCTCTTCGCTCTCGGCGGGAACATTAACCGCGCCAGTAAGCCGTTCAAAAAAAGATCGTTTGTCTTTTGCCATGTTTATAATAAAAAATTAGTAATGTTTAATTGCTAATGATTTTACCTTTTCAAAAACTATCATCAAAACAGCAACGGCAATCCAGACTGACAGGAAAACGAAAAACGTGCCACCATTATCAACGCTCTTAATTATAAGCAAATTGAAAATGGCATGCAAGACGATGGAGAGGATAACTCCAGTGATGACGAATCCTTTTTTAATTCTGGCGCTTTGATAAAAAGACAAGGCGATGGCGGCGCCGATTGCCGATGAAGAAATTATATGGAGCAAGGTCGCGCCGATGAAGCGTAAGTCGCCGATTACCAGCGCGCCAATCGGGTCGCCGCTGGTAATCGGCGCTAAGATAAAAAGCGAATTTTCAATAGCCGAAAAGCCGAGGGCGACGGTAATCATGTAAATCAAGGCGTCAATCGGTTCGTCTACTTCCTTGCGCCGCAAAACAATTGTCCAAGCGACGCCAAATTTAGCGAGTTCTTCCACAATCGCCCAAATAATAAAAACCAGCGAGCTGTCGCCAAAATAATCGCTGGCGGCTTTTTCAAAAGGAATAACCAAAGGTACTGCCAGCATGCCGGCTAGGAAAGCGGTGAGGATTAAAATTCTCGGCTCGGGGTGCAAGCGGTCTTCGCGCAGCCAGAACCACAACCAAATCAAAGCGGGAATCATTCCGCCCGCCAGCGCCAACATTAAGTTTTGGAAAGTCATATTAGAATTTTACCAAATAAAAAACCACCCGTCAGCTGATTTTTAAGTTGCCTCGGGCCATGATTTTTTTGCCGGTTCTGGTTTTATTAGCTCTTAAACGAAGCAAACCGGCGAAGGCAATCATTAAAGCATTGTCGGTGGCAAGTTCGTAAGTGGAAATAAATAATTTGAAGCCGTTGTCCGCCGCTAGTTTTTCAAAAGCGCCCCGGATATTTTTGTTAGCCGACACTCCGCCGCCGATTATCAGAGTTCGGGCGCCGAATTGAGCCAGTGCTTTTTTTGTTTTAACCACCAATACTTCGGTGACAGCGTCTTCAAATTCGCGGGCAATGGTTTTTTTATCGTCAGCGCTGAGCGCGCCCAATTTTTTTACTAAGTAGAGCACCGCGGTTTTCAGTCCAGAAAAAGAGAAATTCAAATCGCTACTTTTCAGCATGGGACGGGGCAGGGAATAGCTTTTAGCTTTTAGCTGATAGCTTTCAGTTTTTCTGGCAGATTCAGCCAAAGCGGAAATTTGTGGGCCGCCCGGGTAAGGTAGGCCGAGAATCCGTGCCGTTTTATCAAACGCTTCGCCGGCGGCATCGTCTTTGGTGGCGCCGATAATTTTATAATCAAACCAATTTTTGAGCAGGACCAATTCGGTATGGCCACCAGATATGAGTAGGGCAATCGCTGGGAATTCTATTTTTGTAATTTGAAATTTGTTTGGAACTTGGAACTTGGAACTTGGAACTTTTCGGCATAGCAATGCCGAAACTATATGTCCTTCCATATGGTTAATGGGAATGACCGGAATATGCCAAACGGTGGCAAGCGCTTCGGCGAAATTGATGCCGACCCAAAGGGCCGGTTCCAGACCGGGTCCTTCGGTTATGGCGATGGCATCAATGGGCGGTTTCTCAATGGTCGGCACAAATTCTAGAAATTGTTCTAAAAGTTCTGACTCTCTTTCTAAAATCTTTCTGACTTTTTCTTCAACTTTGTTAGAAATTAGAAATTGGGAATTAGGAATTTTTAATTTGCTCTCCTCTAAAATCTTTTCAAAAATAGGGAGCAAATTTTTTGCGTGCTCTCTTTTCGCCAGCATCGGAAAAACACCGCCGTATTGCTCGTGGATTTTTGCTTGCGACAGGGTAATGTTGGCGAGAATTTTTTCTCCTTCAATCAGCGCCAACGCTGTTTCATCGCAGGAGGTCTCAATTCCCAAAATAAGCGCGGATTTTTTCAGCATTGGCTTTTAGATTATTTTTATCATCCCCGACTTGAGCGTTGGGAAAAATCCAGATATGAGCGTGTTGCACTTCATCGCCGATTATCTTGCTTAGAATCCAATCGGTGTTGAAGACCTTTTGTTGGGCAACGGCGATTTTTTTGGCAACTCCAAAAAAATCGCCGGCGTTAGGAACATCCCAAACCCAGCGATAGTGTTTTTTGGGAATAATTAAGGTGTGACCGGGCGATTGCGGATGAATATCCAAAAACGCCAAAAAATCCTTGTCCTCATAGACAATTTCAGCTGGAATTTCTCTCTTCACGATTTTGCAAAATACGCAATCAGTCATAGTCAGAGTATATCGTGTTAAAATACTTTCGTGAAGCAATGGAAAATCAAGGAAGAAATCACGGCCGGAAATTTGCTTGATCGGTTGCTTTTTCAGCGCGGTTTCAAAACCAAAGAAGAAGCAGAAAAATTTTTGCGGGTTGATTATGAAAAAGACATTCACGATCCTTTTTTAATGAAAGGGATGACAGAAGCAGTGGCGAAAATATTACGGGAGATTGAATTGGGCGAAAAAATCGTGATTTGGAGTGATTACGATGCCGACGGCATACCGGGGGCGGTTGTCCTTCACGATTTTTTCAAAAAAATCGGCTACAAAAATTTTGAAAATTATATCCCCCACCGTAGCAACGAAGGTTTTGGTTTGAATCTGGAGGCGGTGGAAGAACTCAGCAAGGCGGGAGCGAAACTCCTCATCACCATTGACTGCGGCATGGCTGATGTTGAAGAAGTGGCTCGGGCGAAAGAACGAGACATTGATGTAATTATTACTGACCACCATGAACCAAATGGAGAAATTCCGTCGGCGCTGGCAATTTTGAATCCCAAACAAAAAGATTGTCGCTACCCCGATAAAAATCTTTGCGGCGCTGGCGTCGCATTTAAGCTCGTCCAGGCATTACTCACTCAAATGCGACGCCAACCAACAACCAAAAACCAACAATTTCCAACGGAAGGCTGGGAGAAGTGGCTTCTTGATATGGTGGGTATAGCGACACTTTCCGATATGGTGCCGCTGGTCGGCGAGAATCGGGCATTGGCTCATTATGGTTTGCTCGTTCTTCGCAAATCGCCGCGGCTTGGTTTGCAGCAACTTTTGCGCCGGTTAAAAATTAATCAACGATTTCTGACGGAAGACGATGTCGGTTTTATGATTACGCCACGCCTCAACGCCGCTTCCCGAATGGGACAACCACTCGACGCTTTCAAACTTTTGGTGGTCGCTGACGAAGTTGAGGCCAGTCGATTGGCGACGCATCTGGACAAAATCAATCAGGAAAGAAAAGGTGTAGTGGCGGCAATTACCAAAGAAGTCAGAAAAATTATGCTGGCGCGCCCAAGCGAGAGGCGAGTGATTGTTATCGGTAATCCCGATTGGCGGCCGGCGCTGCTTGGTTTGGTGGCGAATGTTTTGAAAGAGGAACACGGCAAGCCGGTTTTTTTATGGGGGAGAGATGACAATGCGATACTCAAGGGCTCTTGCCGGTCAGACGGTGTTAATGTAATGGAATTGATGACCGAAGCGCGCGAGGTTTTTGTGGAATTTGGCGGGCATTCTTTGTCCGGCGGTTTTACGGTGATTGAAGAAAAGATTCACATTCTGGAAGAGGAGTTGGATCGGGCTTTTGGGCGTTTATCACCACAGGCGGTGGCTGCCGGCGGAGAATTTTTGGCTGACGCGGCGCTGGCTCTGGATGAAGTCGACACTGACACTTACGGCCTGGTGGAAAAACTCGCGCCGTTTGGCGTGGGTAATCCCAAGCCGATTTTTTTGTTAAAAAATGTTTCGCCAAAAGTGGTGCGCCAGTTTGGCAAAGAGGGAAATCATTTGGAAATAGTTTTTGAAAATAGCGTCGGTGAAGCGATAAAAGCCATTGGTTTTTTTCAAACCACCGAGAGTTTCAGCCAACCGGTAAGAGTGGGTAAGTCGCTTAATCTCGCGGCAACTTTAGAGAAATCCTATTTTCGCCAGCCGCCGGAAATTCGTCTGCGGTTAGTTGATATTTTTTGAAAGACGCGGTAACTTTCTGGCAGAGAGGTAATTTATGGATAAACTACTTTTTCAAACTTGGGCGGCGATTGTCGCCCTGCTGGTTGTCAGTACCTTGATTCCCCTGTTAGGTTTGGGTAGTTGGTTCTGGCCAGTGTCTGGGTTAGTGCTGGTGATAACGATTGTCTATCTTGGCCACCGGTTCTTCAGATTGTTGAGCCAAAGATGTCGGGAGTGCCGCAGTCTGCACGTTACTAAGGTAATCAGGATGCGCCAGCCAGACAGAATGCCGATTGGACTCACGGTTGAATGCGAAATCGCGGTCATCTGTCACAATCCTTTTTGTTCCTTGTGCGGTAAAGACCAACAAGTTCGGGTTTACCCTAGAAGATTTAATTGCATAGAACGTTGGTGGCGGCGACTCAAGGGTGAAAAATTTCCCTGAATTCCGTCCAAATCCCGAGCGTTCCGACCCTGTCGGGACGCTTTTTTTGATTGAAAAGACAAACACCACCAGAAAGGATTTTGCAAGCGAAAGCTATCCGCCTCGCTTCGCCGAGCGAAGCGAGGCGAGGCGAACCACGACTTGTTGACTTTTCCTGTCTGGTTTGGACCTACGGGGAGTCGAACCCCGACCTCCCCGATGTACATCGGGGCATTCTGCCGAATGGACCGTAGCGGATTTGAACCGCTGGCCTTCCCCATGCCATGGGGACGCTCTACCAGCTGAGCTAACGGCCCATTTTTATTTCTTGATCTCTTATAATATTTTCAATTATCTTTCTGCTTTTAAAACTCTTAATTTTTAATTCCATTCTTCTGGCTTCAATAAATGTACCGAATTTCTTAAAAAATACGACTTTCAGCGGTATGTGGCCCAAAAGGGATTTTGTTTTCCCTTGATTGTGATCAAATAATCGTTGTACCAAGTTTCTGGTGCAACCGACATAATATCTTCCAGTTTTATCACTTTGTAAAATGTAAAAAATTCCCATAAATCTATTAACCCCAACCTTCCCGATGTACATCGGGACATTCTACCGCTATACTATAGGCCCTCGGAAAAAATATAGCAGATTTTTAATTAAATATCCAAAGTGGCAAGCTTAGCGTTGGATTGAATGAAAGATTTGCGCGCCGAAACATCTTCGCCCATCAAGATGTCAAAGACCTTATCGGCCTCTTGAGCGTCTTCCACGTTGACTTTTTTCAGAATCCGCCGCGCCGGATCCATCGTCGTTTCCCACAATTCTTCGGCGTTCATTTCGCCGAGACCCTTATACCTTTGAAGGGAAATGCGAGCTTCCCTAGCTGTATTAGCTTCACTAGCTTCAGGAACATCAGTTTCAACCTCTTCAATTTTTACACTTTTGCCGATTATTTTATTTTTTTCATCGTCGGAGTAGGCGTAGAAAAATTCTTTGCCTTTTTTGATTTTGTAAAGCGGCGGTTGAGCAATATAAATAAAGCCGCCGTCAATCAATGGTCGGAAGTGGCGGTAAAAAAGAGTCAAAAGCAAAGTCCTAATGTGAGCGCCGTCCACATCGGCGTCAGTGGCAATAATTATTTTGTGATAACGCAGACGCGCCAAATCAAAAGTGTCACCGATGGCAGTGCCTAACGCCACCACCAGATTTCTAATTTGTTCGGAAGCCAACATTTTGTCCAACCGCGCCCGTTCAATGTTCAAAATTTTGCCCCGCAGAGGCAAAATTGCTTGAATCCGCCGATCACGGCCAGTCTTGGCACTATTATGAACAAAGACACCGGCAGCTAGAGCAAAATTATGAGTCCCCTTGACTTCTAAATCATAAACATCACTTCTTTCTTTTAATCTGACAATTTTTTTAATCCTATGGTTGAAATTTACAACCGCTTCTTCAAATTTTTTCGGCTCGCCATCAAAAAATCTATCTACAATAGTTTGCCAACGAATTAAATTCTTGTTGTTTGTTTCTCTTCTTATTTTTTCGTATCGTTCATAATCGACTTTTTTTGATTCAATAAATGTGTCATGAAATACTTTTAGAGCTTTACCCAGATAAGTTTTATCGTAGGCCTTTTTTCTTTTCGCACGAAAATTTTTTGTCCATTGCTTTTGCGTTATTTTTTTGCGCCATTCCCTTAGCTGATTATCAGCCCACTGCTTAACGGCAAAATTATTAAGAAAAACTTTTTGCTCTGGATGATTTTCAAAATACAAGCGTGTTTTCTGCGATTGTTTCAATCGATTCTCTGCTTTGCCCCAATATTCTTTTTGAGCCAAATTAAGACGACGATTATTTTCCTTGCGATATTCAGCATTGGTCTCATAAAATTCCAAAAATTTCCCGGTCATAAATTTTTTATACTCTTCGTTTTCCCATTGTTTTTTGGCACGCGCAGAAAGCATTGTTCGCATTTCAGGTTTTAACATTGCTTGACGAATTTTTTCCCTAAATTCCTTTGTGCGGTGCAACTTCGCTATTCTTTCTTTAACATCTGGCCGATGAATAGTTTTGTCTAAATGCTTAATGTGATACAAAAGGTGTTCTTCTTTTGTCATTCTCATTAAATTGCTCGGGTTATTATTTAATTTATTGAAATCTTTATGATGAATGTGAGTATTCGGTTTTTTTTCATATAAGCCAAGTCCTAAATTATATTTGTCGCTAAGTAAGTGAGTAAAAATCCAAAAATTATCTACTGGGTCATAAACCATTTCATAACCTTTAATAGTAATCCGACCACCAATTTCTGATATTTTTTTTCTAAACGGCATAAGTGAATCTTTTGGTGTCAATTTTATTGCTTCCTTAAAATTTCCATCACGGAGCATAAATTTGTGATCCGGTGTACAGATAATTTCTTTTTTGTTATCAAGGGTAATCTTAACTAATTCAGTATTCTTTTTTGTCTTGCGAAGATTCTCAATAGGGGCCGTGGTGACATTGCCATTTTTATCAATCGTATAGCAATAATTTTTTTTACCAGCTTCTTGCTCCTTTATTAATTCCTTAAAAGTAATCTCCCTGCTATCAAAAAGCGCAACCTTAGTCTCGCCAACAAAACAACCTCCGGCCGAATCGCCTTCCACCACAAACAATTCCGATTCGGCTGGGTCGTCAGTTTGGCAATCGGCCAATTTGCCAGGCAAAGTCATGCCTTCCAACGCACCCTTACGCAACACGGAGTCCTTGGCTGCTTTCGCCGCTTTGCGCGCCTTCAAAGCCAATGTTACCTTGTTGATAATCGCCCGCGCGTCATCTGGCTTCTCTTCCAAAAAAGCAGCTAGGGCGTCGCCGAAAATCGCCGAGACCGCGCTTTGGGCTTCCACGCTGCCAAGTTTGGTTTTGGTTTGGCCTTCAAATTGCACTTCGCGCAATTTAATTGAAATCGCCGCCGTCAAACCTTCCAAGACATCGTCGCCAGTAAAACTATCATCGCCGTTTCTAATCAAATTATTATTCTTGGCGTAATTGTTCAATGTCCGGGTCAGCGCGGTTTTGAAACCGGTCAAATGAGTGCCGCCTTCCGAATTATAGATATTATTGGCGAAAGGCAGAATGCGCGAGGCAATGTCGTCTACATATTGCAAAGCCACTTCTACCGATTCTGTGCCCGCGCCGCCCTTCTCAATGTAAAAAATATTTTTATGAATCGGCTTGAAAAGTTTGTTGTAAAAAGCAATCAGCGAAACCAAACCGCCTTCAAAATAAAAGGTCTGCGACGGCAAGTCTAAATTTAGTTCTCGGAAATAAAAAACATCGGCTAAATCCAACGGCTCGGGAAATGCTCGAGCGTCAATAACAGAAATCCGCAAACCTTTTACCAAATAGGCCTGCTGGCGCATATGGCTGACGACATGCTGGAAATCAAAATTAATTCCCTCCTTAAATATTTCCGGGTCGGGTTCGAAAGTAACAATAGTGCCGTGTAGGTTTGACTTGCCGATTTTTTTGACGGCCGCCTTACGTTTGCCTTGTTTGTATTCTTGGTAATAAGCCCCGCCATCGCGATGAACAATCACTTCGCAAAAAATTGACAGAGCGTTGACCACCGAAGCGCCGACGCCGTGCAAACCGCCGGACACTTTGTAACTTTTGTCGTCAAATTTGCCGCCAGCGTGAAGCGTGGTCATAATGGTTTCCAGAGCCGAAACCTTGCTTTGCTTGTGAATGTCCACCGGCACACCGCGGCCATTGTCCACCACCCGCACCCGATTTTTCGGCAACAAAACGATTTCAATGTCATTGGCAAAACCGCCCATCGCTTCGTCGCGGGAGTTATCAAAAATTTCGGTGATGAGATGATGTAAGCCGTCTGGCCCAGTCGTACCAATATACATACCCGGTCGTTTTCTGACCGGTTCCAAACCCTCCAAGACCGTTATTGCCTCGGCTGTGTAACCCTTATTTTTCGCCATTTTTTTCTAGTTTTTAACTTCTCCATCATAGCAGAAAACCTCCCTATTTGAAAGCCCTTTTGGGGATAAAAATTTGAGGAAAAATTAAGCAAAATTACAAGTAATTTTGGACCGTGCGAGATTCGAACTCGCTACCCCCACATTGCAAATGTGGCGCTCTACCAATTGAGCTAACGGCCCACTACCGGCTTAATGCGAGAGTTATCAAGTGTTCCAGAAAATCGGGCAGAGAGCAACCGATGGCGGCGAGGGATTTTGGCAAAAGCGATTCGTTGGTAAGTCCCGGCAGAGTGTTCACTTCCAAGAAATAAATGCCGCGCTTCGGCGAGACGATAAAATCCGAGCGCGAGTAATGGCCGAGCCCAAGAGTTTGATGAACCAGCGCCGCCGCTTGCTGAATTGCCACTTTTTCTTCCGGCAAAAAATTGCCCGGACAAATTTCGCGGGAAGCGCCCGAATACTTCGCTTCATAATCAAAAAAATCTTTTTCCGCCGGCGGAATTATTTCCACTGGCAATAGCTGATAAATTTCATCGCCCCGAAAATTTTCCACCACGCCGCAAGTCGCTTCCCTGCCCCGGATATATTCTTCCACCAATGCCGCGTCGGATTTTTCCAAAGCGCCGAGAATTAACCCGTGTAAAGTCGGAAAATCTCGGGCGATGCCGACGCCGACCGACGAACCGAGCGCCATTGGCTTGACCACCGATGGCTGAATGAAAGTCCGCCAAATTTCCATAATCTTTTTTTCCAAATCTTCGTCCGAATTTTCAATAACAATGTGGCGGGGCATTTTTAGCGGCAGATTGACCATTGAGTTTTTCGTCATCACTTTATTCATTGCCATAGCCGAAGGTAAGGAACGCGAGCCGGTGAAAGGCACACCGAAATGTTCCAGAATTCTCTGAACTTTACCGTCTTCGCCGTATTCGCCGTGCAAAGCGTTGAAAACGACATCAAGGCGATGAAGAATGTAATCCTCGCCACGCTGAAAACCGTCCATATGCCAAACGCCGTTTTTAGTAATGAAAATATCGCGCGGTTCATAGCGCTCGCGGTTCAGATTTTTCAAAACGCTGGCGCCGGTTTGCAATGACACTTCATATTCGCTGGACGGTCCGCCACGCAACACGCCAACAATTGTTTTCGCCATATTGAGATTATAGCAGAAAACCGAATTCATATTTTAATTGACAGAAAAACTGTCCCGTGCTATCAATATAACAGAGCAGTGGAAACAACCAACGGAAAGGAAGTGTCAACATGAAAGTGTTATTGGTAGAGGATAATAAATTCGCCAGAGACACGGTGGCAGAAGCTCTTCAAAGTTTGGGCCACAACGCAGTTGTGGTAGCCGACAAAGGTGCTGCTTGCCAAATTATTCAGGAACGACTCGAAACAATCGAGATGATTCTGACAGACTGCGACCTACCGGCTCCGGATGAGGGGCTAGAGATCATTGATTTCGCCAGAAAAACTGTCGGATTCCGCGGTCCGATCATCTTGATGTCAGGCAGATACCGGGCCATTGAAGCTGGGAAGGTTGGGGCAGAATTTCTGCCTAAACCATTCGGATTAGAAAACCTTGAGTTCGCAATTCAGCGGGCAGAAATCAAAGGAGCCCTTCCTGCTTTCGAGTGGTGAAAGCGAGATCTCCCCGGCGGAGTGCGCCATGATAATGACCTGTGGTCTGATGACGGTTTTTATCCTGAACATGGTGGCCAATAGCAAGCCCTGCTTCAGCGGGGCTTTTTCTTTTATTTATCTTCTAAAATTTTCTGGCGGGCGGTTTTTACTAAATTAATTATATAATAAAGATTATGAATGGAAGCCAAAGTGCTGGCTAAAATTTCTTTGGCACGGAACAAGTGAGCGAGATAGGCACGGCTGAAGTTTTGGCAGGTGTAACAGCCGCAATCTTTTTCAATTGGGAAAAAATCATCGGCAAACTTGGCATTAGTGATATTGATGCGGCCGCCTTTGGTGTAAAGCGTGCCGTTGCGCGCCATTCGGGTTGGCGCCACGCAATCAAACAAGTCGCAGCCGTTTTCAATGGCCGCGATTAAATCCTCCGGCTCGCCAATACCGAGCAAGTGGCGCGGTTTTTCCTCCGGTAAGATTTCATTAACCCAGCGCACCGCCGTGGCAATATCTTTTTTCTCAAACGAACCGCCAATGCCAAAACCATCAAAACCAAGCGCAGAAATTTCTCGCACGCTTTCTTTTCGCAAGTCTTCGTATCTGCCGCCTTGGACGATACCAAAAAGCATTTGCTGGTTGGTAAGGCTTTGGCGGCACTCGGAAATTTTTTCCGCTTTACCCTTCCCCGCAGGGCAGGGTGGGCTCCGACGCGTATAAAAATTTCCGAGTGCCGCCTCGCCTTTTAGTTCCTGGTGTTTTGATAGACATCGCGTTGCCCAATGATGAGTGCGTGCCATTGCCTCTTTTTGATATTCATAAGACGCTTCGGGCGAGGTGCATTCATCAAAAGCAAAAATGATATCCGCGCCAATTTTTTGTTGAATCTCAATAGATTTTTCTGGCGTAAAACGATGCTCGCTGCCATCTAAATGCGAGCGGAAAGTCACGCCGTCTTCGTCTATTTTAGCTAGATTGGATAATTGAAGCGGGACTGGCAAATTTTCAGTCGCGTCGGAGCCCGCCCCGCCCTGCGGGGAAGGGTAAAGCGATGAAAATCTGCCAGTCCCGCGAAAATTTGAACTCGCAATTTTGCTAGTTTTATTTCCGAAAGCCACGCCGAGCGAAAACACCTGAAAACCGCCGGAGTCGGTCATGGTCGGTCCCGGCCAATTCATAAATTTTCCCAAACCATCAGCTTTTTCTATTCGCTCGGCGCCGGGTTGTAAATACAAATGATAAGTGTTTGCCAAAACAACCTGCGCGCCAAGCGCTTGTAGTTGCTCTGGGGTAACGGCTTTCACCGTGGCCTTTGTGCCAACTGCGACAAAAGCTGGCGTTTCAATGTTGCCATGTGGCGTTTCCAAAATACCAGCTCGCGCCAGCGAATTTTTCTTTCTTTTTATAATTTTGAAATTCATTATGAGTTACAAAACTCTTTTTCGGCATAGGTTTGTCGGGGCACGGATATTTTTTTACTAAAAAATTCCTCGTGCTCGCCCCAGTCGGGCTCGCAAGCCCCCGCCAAACCCGCGCCTTCAACGAGTTTTGTCATCCCAAAACCGCTTTAATCCTCCGAACTCCGGCGGCCACCGCTTCCTCTTTGATAATTTTAAATCTACCCAAAACGCCGGTATTGGTGACATGCGGCCCGCCGCAGAATTCTTTGGAAAAAGCGTTCGCCAGATTTTCACCGATAAAATAAATACTAATTTCGGCGCCGTATTTTTCGTTGAAAGAATGGTAAGCGCCGGTTTTTAGCGCTTCCTCCTTCGGCAAAACAATTTTCTGAACGGGCAAATCCTCGGCAATTTTCTGATTCACAATTTTCTCTACTTTCTTTTTTTCTTCATCAGTCATTTTCGCCGGATGAACAAAATCAAAACGCAACCGCTCGGCAGTTATGTTACTACCCTTCTGCGACACTTTGTCACCCAAGACCTCGTGAAGCGCCTGATGAAGCAAATGAGTGGCAGTATGATATTTAATAACTTGCTCGCTTTCATCCGCCAAACCGCCCTTAAATTTCTGCTCGGCGCCACTGCGTGATAATTTTTGATGTTTTTCAAATTTGACCTCAAAACCTATGACATCAACCGTTATTTTTTTGTCTTTAGCCAATTCAACGATTAAATCAATGGGCAAACCATGAGAAGAAAACAGTAAAAAGGCGTCTTGGCCGGAAATTTCTTTTTTACCCGTGGCAATTTTTTCAAATTCCTTAACGCCTTGATTGATGATTTTGGAAAATTTTTCTATTTCTCCCTGAATAATTTCTTTTGTCGTCGTTGGCCAATTATCCAAATTTACTATTTTGCCGACGGTTTTTGCTACCGCTTTTCTGATAAGCCGTCGAAGAATATAACCGCGGTCGGTGTTTGAAGGCCTAACGCCATCAGCAATAAGGAAAGCGGCGGCACGCAAATGATCGGCAGTAATTCTTTGGTCTCGAGTGTCGCCGCTTAATTTCTTTACTTCCGCCATCAACGGCAAGAAAAGGTCAGTATCATAGATATTATCTACTCCTTGTAAGACCATTGCCAATCTTTCCAAACCAGCACCAGTGTCCACATTTTTTTGCGGCAATTTGCCAATAACCTTACCGTCGCGTTTTTCGTATTCCATAAAAACATCGTTCCAAACTTCCACCACTTGCCGTTTTTCATCGGCTTGAATAAATTCTGCCTTGGTTAAGTCACCCAACCCCTTTTTCGTTACATCATAAAACATTTCCGTATCCGGACCGCAGGGACCATTGTCGCCGGCCTCCCACCAATTGGATTTGGCGGGCAAAAAATAAATACGATTTTCCGGCAGATATTTTTCCCAAATTTCAAACGCTTCCAAATCTTTCGGTGAATTTTCATCACCTTCAAAAACCGTTACATAAAGATGTTTTGGGTCCAAACCGAAACCTTCTTTTTTTGAGGTCAAAAGTTCATAACTCCAACTAATCGCTTCTTCTTTGAAATAACCTGCCCCGATCCCGTTCGCAGCATCGGGGTCGCCCAGTGACCAATTGCCGAGCATTTCAAAAAAAGTGTTGTGAATGGCATCGCCAACTTCATCAATATCCACGGTACGCAAGCATTTTTGAACATTGGCTAAACGCCTGCCAAGCGGGTGTGGTTTGCCCAAAAGATACGGGATCAGGGGCTGCATACCGGCACTGTTGAATAATGTGGTGTTGGTAATACCTTTTTCATCAGGCGTTATCAAAGAAGCTGAAGGGATGATTTTATGTCCCCGTTTTTCAAAAAAATTCAAAAATCTTCGGCGAATTTCGGCAGAGTTCATTTAGTAAATATAGCAAAAATTCGGCCCGGAGCAAACGCCTCGGGTCGAATTTTTTGAAATTAAGAAAAATACTACTGGGCCGGCGAGGTTGACTTCTCACAATTCTTGCAGTTCTTCTTGTGAGTGGCGATTTCGTAGACCGCCGACAGACCAACCAAAATATAGACAAGTGAAGATAGGGTGCCACCCAGATAAGAAACCAAATCCCAACCACTACCCCCTAAACCGACCAAAAGCCAATTTAGACCACCGACCACTAGGAGAATCCAAGCGACCAAATGCAAATTTTTCATAGTTTTTAAAAAATTAAACTGGTAATATTTCGACTACTGACAAAATAATTATACCGCACTTTGCCGAAAAAGGCGCAATGGTTTATGCACAACGACTGTGACTACCGACAAAATATCCCAAGCCAGCCACAAAATGATACCCGAAGACAAAACGACGATAAACTGGACCGGCAGCTCGGTGTTGAGAAACGCCGACCAACTAAAATTTAAAAGAGGCGTGAGGCCATCAACGGTTGAGAACATATTTATAAAAATGTGGTCCAAAGACAACCAAAACAGGCCGGAGGTGACGGCGACGCCAAGCGTTATGGTCTT
>MHSF01000024.1 GCA_001822695.1 Candidatus Taylorbacteria bacterium RIFCSPLOWO2_02_FULL_44_35
TAGACCAACTTGTCTTAATGCTTGCAAGGCATTGGGCGCAAGCAGCGCTACACTCAAAAATCCGGCCGCTGCAACCGTCTGGAGAACTATTTTCTGTAGATTTTTATTTCTCGTTCTTTTTCTAGAACTTTGCTCTAAAACTCCCATACAATAAGTATAACCGATCGGCACAAGTTATTGTAGGTTGACATTTTTGCGGAAGATGATAGTATTCAATGTTAGAAACAGCGGTGCAATTCCGCTTAAACCAAAACCAGGCCAAAATAAGCTCTTCCGAAAGGATAAATTATGATAAAAAAATGTACTGTAATACTAGGCAAGTCCATGCTCAAGCGGTTGACGGAAGACAAAAGATGCAGAATCTCTCCGGGTTTTTTAAAAGCCGTCTCGTTAGGCCCGTATTTCTTTGTCGCTCTGTTGCACGATTCTGCAAACGATGATGATTTTCGGGGTGATGTGGAGGAATGGTCGGAGTCATTGGCCAAGTGCTTCAATGTCGGCAGTAAGGAGCATGATGATTTTATGGTCGCTCTCTCGAAAGGACGAAGAATGACGGCCTTTGTTAATTCGAACGTTCTTCCTGAAAATGGGACACGTGTTACTGTCACATTTTGGCACTCCGGACGACAAAAAAATGCCAGAAAGTGGGATCTCACAGCCATTTTCGATGAGTATGGGGGACTGAGTTTTTTGAGCAGAGGAGGGACACTCCCTGATACTTGGTAGTAGATTTGCGGGGAAAAACTGAGGTGTGCGAATGGCACACCTTTTTTCTTTGCGTCCAAGTGTTAAAATTAGAGGGTGAAGTTGAAGTCATTAGAATTGGTGGGATTTAAGTCGTTCGCTAAAAAGAGCGAGCTGAATTTTACCGCGCCGATTACGGCGATTGTCGGGCCAAATGGCAGCGGCAAATCAAATGTCGCCGAAGCGTTTCGTTTTGTTTTGGGCGAGCAGTCGTTCAAGTCCATGCGTGGTAAAAGGGGCGAGGACTTGATTTGGAATGGCACCGCTAAACTGCCTCGTCAAAATCGAGCAGCTGTTAAACTAATTTTTGATAATAGTCAAAAACTTCTGAACATTGATTTTGACGAAGCGATTTTGGAGCGCGTGGTGCATCGCGACGGTGTTAATGAATATTCGGTCAACAGCAGTCAAGTGCGGTTGCGTGATATTTTGGAATTGCTGGCTGGCGCTCATATTGGGCCATCTGGTCATCATATTATTTCTCAAGGCGAAGCCGATCGAGTTTTGAACGCTAATATGAAAGAACGACGGCTGATGATTGAAGACGCTTTGGGCTTAAAAATTTATCATTACAAAAAACAGGAAAGTGAGCGCAAGCTGGAAAAAACCAATGAGAATATAAAATCAGTGGAATCATTGCGCCGCGAAATCGCGCCCCATTTGAAATTTTTGAAAAAGCAGGTGGAAAAAATTGCCAGAGCCGCCGAACTACGGGCGAAATTAGTGGCGCTTTATCATGAATATTTTCGCCGCGAGAGTGTTTACATCAATCGCGAGCGCGCTGAGCTGGCGGAAGAAAAAAAATTGCCGAGCGAGGAATTGAAAAAAACCGAACACGATTTGGCGCGGGCGCGCCAGGTCTTGGAAAATTCGCAAGGAGCGGACAAGCAAAGTCGCGAACTTTTGACAATTGAGGAACAGTTGCGAACTTTGCGCGCCCGCAAAGATGAGCTATTTCGTGATTTGGGCCAGCTGGAAGGCGAATTGTCGGCGGAAAAACGCCTGTTTCAGCGGTTGGAATTGGAAGAAAAAAATGAAAAACACCGAACAATTGCCTGGCGAGAAGTGGAAAAATTAGCGAAAGAAATTGAAGAGCAAACTATTTTAGAAAAAATAAAAGAGCTGGTAGCTAATTTTTTAACACTTCATCGGCAAACACGCGACGGCACGATTTTACAGGAAGCTGGTCGGGCTATTGAAAAAATCGGCAAAGAAAAAACTAGTCGGGAAGAAGCGCTTAAAAAAGAAACTGTTAATGAGGAAAAACTTTTGGCAAAATCCGCTGAGCTTAAAGTGATAATGGAAAAAGAAAAGGACGAAAATCGCGCGGCGGAACGGGAAGTTTTTCGGCTGATGGTGGCGCAGAATGAAATGCTTGGCAAACTGCAAATGTTGCGCTCCCGCGAAGAAAAATTGCGCGCCAATGAGGAAGAATACAAAAGGGAACTTTCAGAAGCGACGGCCATTGCCGGTGTGGAAGCGATTCATTATGAAGAAATCAAAGATGAAGTCGCCCGAGCCCAGCTCGCCAATGAATTACACCAAGAACAAACAGAACGACGACGCGAGTTGGAAAAAATCAAGATTCGCATTGAGGAAATGGGCGCGGGCGGAGGCGGAGACATTATCAAAGAACATCAGGAAGCCGGGGAACGGGACGCTTTCCTGGAGCGAGAAATTACCGATTTGGAAAAGACCAGCCAGTCATTAGGAGAGTTGGTTACCGAATTGGATGAAAAATTAATGGCGGAATTCAAAACCGGTGTGGAAAAAATCAATGCCGAATTTCAAAAATATTTCGCTATGATGTTTGGCGGCGGCGAAGCAAGCATTGAAGTAATTTGCGAAAAGAAAAGAAAACGCGCCGAATTGGGAGAGGAAGCTGGGCTTTTTGACGAACCATCTGGTGTTGCTGGTTTGCTCGCCGAAGCCGCTGAAGAAAAGGGTGAAGAGGGAATAGACATTCGCGTCAATTTGCCGAGAAAAAGAATCAAAGGACTGGATATGCTTTCCGGCGGCGAGCGGGCGCTTACTTCCATTGCTTTAATTTTTGCCGTCTCGCAGGTTAATCCGCCGCCGTTCATTATTTTAGACGAAACCGACGCGGCGCTGGACGAAGCTAATTCGCGCAAATACGGCGATATCATCGAAGAACTTGCCAAAAAATCCCAACTGATTTTAATTACTCACAATCGCGAAACGATGTCCCGCGCCGATGTCCTTTACGGCGTGACTATGGGTGTCGATGGTGTTTCTAAATTACTCTCCATCCAATTCGCCGAGGCCCTTGAGGTAACGAAGTGATCACTTTTTGACTTTAAGACACTATACTCGGTCTCGCCGATGATGCGGTCAAAACAGACGATATAGAGATTCTTCGGGCCTTCGGCCGGAGCGATACGCACCGTCTTATTGTTGATAAAACGGTAATAATTGGTGTTGTGCCCCCGCTTGATGCCTTCCTCGACGGTGTTAATTGGGCTAATGTTGGGGAATGTGCAGACGATAACGGACGATTTGATCATGGTTTTCATTGCAGAGTTTTGTTTTTGGTTAGGGTGAGTTATCCTAATTCATGGTGGAATTATTAAATCGCCGTCCAAGAAAAAGACTCAGCTATTTAACGCCTTTTGAGATGTTTCATTGCGCTTCATTCTAGAACTTGTGCTGATAAGCATTTCTGTTATCATTGTTGATATGAATTTTTCTGGGGAGCTAAAAAAAATAGATGGACTCAAGGCGGAAATTGATACGCTCGGGCCGCTTGATCCGGCACTGCTCAAAAATCTGGACGATTGGTATCGGGTGGAATTAACTTATACTTCAAACGCCATTGAGGGCAATACTCTGACTCGGCAAGAAACCGCCCAGGTGATAGAAAAAGATATTTCGGTGGAAGGCAAGACCTTGAATGAATTGTTAGAGGCAAAAAATCATTCGCAAGCGGTGGATTTTGTCGTTGATTTCGCTAGAAAAAATAAAGCTCGAGCACCCGTATCTCTACCCGTGATTTTGGATGTTCATAAATTAATCCTCCAAAAAATAGATGAGACCAATGCCAGCCGATTGCGCATTGTGCCGGTGAGAGTTGCCGGTTCAAAAACAATTTTCCCGAATCCGGTCAAAGTGCCAGATGTTATGGAGGAACTAATTACATGGCTTGCTAAAAATCACTCTCATTCCGCGACAAAGGCAATTGAGGTGCATTATCGGTTAGTATCCATCCATCCGTTTACTGATGGTAATGGTCGTGTTGCGCGGCTTCTGATGAATTTAGTTTTGTTGCAAAATAATTTTCCACCACTGGTGGTGCCAAAGGAATCTCGTCGCCCCTACATAACTTCTTTGGAAAAAGGACAGACTATCGGTAATACCGACGATTATTACAAATTTATGTATCAGCAACTGATTATTTCTATGGAGCAGTATTTGGAAATGGTGAGAGAAAAGAGGTTTTCTCAATTTTAAATTTTACACTGTCGTTTTTAATTTTGATTTTTAAATTTTTAATTTGAAACATGGCCAAAGATTACTACGAAACATTAGGTGTGCCGAAAAATGCTAGCAAGGACGAAATCAAAAAAGCCTTCCGGAATTTGGCGCACCAGTATCATCCCGACAAAAAAGGTGGCGACGAAAAAAAATTCAAGGAAGCCAACGAAGCCTACTCGGTGTTGTCCGACGATAAGAAACGTGCCGAGTATGATTCCTACGGCCGAGTTTTTTCTAGCGCCTCAGCTGGTTCGGGGCCAGCCGGTTTTGACGGTTTTTCCGCCCAAGGCGGACCAGCCTCGGGCTGGGATTTTAATTTCGGCGAAGGTTTTGGTAACGCTAATTTTGACTTTGGCGACGTCAATATCGGCGAAATTTTCGGGGACTTTTTCGGTCATTCGACGGGCGGTAGTCGACGGCCGCGTGGTCATGATATCTCTATTGATTTGGAAATTTCTTTTGAAGAATCAATTTTTGGCGTTGAGCGTAAAATTTTCATCACTAAAACTGGCCTTTGCGACCTTTGCCGAGGTAGTGGCGCCAAGCCAGGTGTTGGCGAAAAAACTTGTTCGGCTTGTAACGGTAAAGGTAAACTCCATGAGACCAGACGTTCTTTCTTAGGCAGTTTTACTAGCGTTCGGGCTTGCGGTACTTGCCGTGGCGCGGGTAAGGTGCCGGAAGAAAAATGTCCGCAGTGTCGTGGTTTAGGTGTAATAAGAAAGGAATCAGAAATTGTTGTCAACATTCCGTCGGGAATTAGTGATGGTGAAGTAATTCGTTTAGCTGGTGCCGGCGAAGCCGTCGCCGGCGGCGCGCCCGGCGACCTCTACGCTAAAATTTATGTCAAAAAACATTCGCTATTCCACAAAGAGGGTAGTAATTTGGTAACCGATTTGAAAATTAAACTCTCAACTGCTTTGCTCGGCGGCGAATATAATCTTAAAACTTTGGACGGCGATATCGTTGTTAAAGTGCCGGTCGGCGTTTCTTTTGGTGAAATTTTGCGGGTGCGAGGCAAAGGTGTGCCGCTGGGTCGCGGTGGCAAACGCGGCGATTTGCTCATTCGGGTCAAAATAGAATTACCGGCACATCTCTCCAAAGATACGGCCGAATTGGTGAAAAGACTAAAAGAGAAGGGAATTTAAGGTAATTTAAATTTAAAAAAGCATACACTTAATTTTTACTATAGTGAAAGATAAGTGTATGTGTGGTAGGATGTCAAGATTAGGAAATTTTATTAGCAATGGTATATAATCAGTTTATGAATACTTTAATTTTACAGAAAAAGGAACAAGAGTTTGAAACGATTATGAAAAAGGCCAGGCAGGTCTTGTTTGAACTTGAGATTTTGCGTTCCGAGTGGGAAATTAAAAACGGGTTAGCTAAAGTATATCCATCGGTAAGAGCTCTGATGAAGGATATTAAAATTAAAACGGCAAAATAAAATGCGCGGATTGATTGCATCGCCTGTATTTAGAAAGACATCGCGCCGATTTCTTGAAGGAAACCCAAAGTTGGAACAAAAATTTGTTAAGGTTTTGAGCGTTTTGAAAAAAGATCCTTTCGATTCTTCATTAAAGACTCACAAACTTCACGGTTCACTTTCCCAACTTTACGCTTGCAGTATAAATTATAATTACAGGATTGTTTTTTCTGTCGGCGAGGAAGCGGTAATTTTGTATGCCGTTGGTTCTCATGATGAGGTCTATAAATCAAATTAAAAAATGAACTGGTTTTATTATTTGTCGCCCTGGATTCTCCAGACGCTCATCTGGGTGCCGACGAGATTGTTTTTTTTGTTCTTCGGTCATTTGGAAATTCGCGGTCTGGAAAATTTGCGTGATTTAAAGAAGGGTGTGGTTTTTGCCACCAATCACGCGAGTGAACTGGACGCGATAGTTGTGCCGGCCTCGTTGCCTTTTTTGTCACGGTTGATGCCGATGTTTTATACTTCGCGAGAAAGAAGTTTTTACAAAAATTGCGGCTGGCGGCAAATTTTTTACGGCGGTTTATTTTTTAAACTCTGGGGCGCCCATCCGGTTAGGATCGGTTTGATGAACTACGAATTGTCGCTCCAGGCGCACATGGAAATAGTTAATCATGGCAATACCGTTTTAATTTTTCCCGAAGGCAGTACCACTAAAGACGGTAATTTAAAAAAAGGCAAAGGTGGGGTAACATATCTGGCTTACAAAACCGGAGCGCCGACTGTGCCGATTTACATTCGGGGTTTATTCAAATTAAATATCAAAGAATGGTTTTTCCGCCGGAGGCGGATTAAAATAACTTTTGGCAAGCCAATCGCGCCGGCAGAACTTTTTCCGAAGGGCAAGCCGGTGATTTTGGACTCAACCCACGACGATTTTTTGGATGCCAGCCAAATTGTGATGGCAAAGATCGCTACCCTCTCGTAGTTTAATGGATAGAACATGGGCCTCCGGAGCTCAAGATACAGGTTCGATTCCTGTCGAGAGGATTTGTGAATAATAATCCCTAATTTTGTTAACCCAGATTACGAATAAACTCCGTTAGAAATGCTATTTCTAACGGGATAAAAAAGCGACCGCAATCTTATTCGTAATTGCCGAATTCAATTTCCAAGCGCAACACTATTAGCTAATAATACCTCATAGGGGGTAGAAAAGTTAAGACACTTCATCGGTCGGTTGTTGATTTCA
>MHSF01000025.1 GCA_001822695.1 Candidatus Taylorbacteria bacterium RIFCSPLOWO2_02_FULL_44_35
AGAGAACCAGCTATTACCGAGCTCGATTAGCTTTTCACTTCTTACCACAAGTCATCGCAGAGTATTGCACAGCTCTAGCGTTCGGACCTTCCCCCGCATTTCTGCGGGGTTCATCCTGCTCATGGCAAGCTCGCTTCGGCTTCGGGTCTGATATATACCACCACCGCGCTCCGCGCGGAAGTTCCAAATCACAATTTTCAAATCACAAACAAATCTTAAAATTTAATGTTAAAAAATTAATTATTGTTTGGAACTTGGTTATTGGAACTTGGAAATTCCGTGCGAAGCACGGCATACGCGCTATTAACACTCGGTTTCCCTGTGGCTTGGCCCTCGCGGGCTTAACCTAACGCGGCATACATCAACTCGTTGGCTCATTCTTCAATAGGCACGCTACCACCGCGCTCCGCGCGGAAGTTCCAAATTACAATTTCCAAATCTCAAACAAATCTTAAAATTTAATATTAAAAATTAATTATTGTTTGGAACTTGGTTATTGAAACTTGGAAATTCCGTGCGAAGCACGGCTATAACTCTTTGTAAGCATATGGTTTCAGGTCTATTTCACCGCCCTCACCGGGCTGCTTTTCACCTTTCCCTCACGGTACTAGTTCACTATCGGTCTTCAAAAGTATTTAGCCTTGCCGGTTAGTACCGGCGGATTCACTCAAGCTATTCGTGTCCTGAGTTACTCAAGAACAAAGACAAAAAAGACATTTAGTTTTCGCCTACGGGCCCATCACCCTCTAGGGGGCCGCTTTCCAGCGGCTTCGGCTAACCAAATATTTTGTAACTTTTCCCCCGATGTAACATCGGGGCATCTTCGTCTTACAACTTCCCCGCGCACAGCGCGGAAACACCAAGCTCCAATAACCAAGCTCCAAACAAATTTCAATAATCAAAATTTAATTTTTGAGAATTGGAATTTAATTATTGTTTGGAATTTGAGATTTGGATTTTGGAATTTCTGTGCTGTGCACGGTGATCTGGGCTATTTCCGCTTTCGCTCGCCGCTACTGACGGAATTCTTATTAGTTTTTTTTCCTCCGGGTACTGAAATGTTTTACTTCCCCGGGTCTACTCCTGCTTAGATTTTTGGGGTCAATCAATAATTGACATATTTGAATTGTAAGAGTATCTTGACTTTAGATCCTCGTGTTATGAACAACAAAATCAACCTGACTATTCATTACGGCCAGCAACAAACTACAACGCGTGACAATTTGATTGGTCGTGACGGTCTTGTCTCCGTAAAAAGACTTCACTCAACAATAAGACATTTCTTCCCTGAAGCAAATCCGGAAGATTGCCATATCAGCTTCTGGAGAGAAGCTGACAGAGTGAATTTACTATCACTCAACTAACGCTTAAAAGTATATGTCACCGCTTGCAGACCGGTTAAAGTCTGCTTTTTTTTCCCAAAAATCTAAGCAGGTAATGCGATTACTCGCACTGCGTTTCCGCATTCGGACATCTCCGGATCAAAGGTTGCTAGGCACCTCCCCGAAGCGTATCGCCGCCAAGCTGCGTCCTTCATCGCCTTTTGAAGCCAAGGCATCCACCATACGCCCTTGTTTCCCATTAGGAAACTTGGAAATCACTAAACCGCGCTCCGCGCGGAAGTTCCAAATCACAATTTTCAAATCACAAACAAATTTTAAAATTTAATATTAAAAAATTAAAAATTAATCATTGTTTGGAACTTGGTTATTGGAACTTGGAAATTCCGTGCGAAGCACGGCCTTACCTGCCCCATCTATGCCCACGCTTTGCGCGGAAGCTCCAATTGCCAATTATCAATTATCAAACAAATCACAAAATCCAAAATTTAAAAAATTAAAAATTGGAACTTGATTATTGTTTGGAATTTGGATATTGGAACTTGGAAATTCCGTGCTCTGGCACGGTCATGATGGAATTTAATTGACAAACAGCGGTCGGCCGGTAAGACCTTCTAACAAAAATCCCGCTTTTCAAAGCGGGATTTTTAGATAACAACCAAGAGAGGCGTTAGCAATTTTTCCGCTTTGAAATGACTTTGTTGAAAGTAAACATATAGTATTGTGCCAATAGTATAGCTATTAGTATTTTGCTGTCAAGAGTCCAATCCTTCTTATCCCTCAATTCTTGTGGTATAGTGCGCCAATGAAAACCAAATCGGAACAACCGAAAATTTCCCAAGCGCCGGCGGAAAGACCGCCGGTAGTCGTAGTGATGGGTCATATTGACCACGGCAAATCAACGCTTTTGGACTATATCAGAAAAACTAATGTTACCGACAAAGAAACCGGCGGCATTACCCAACACATCGGCGCCTACGAAGCAATTCATAAGGATAGTGATGGCAAAGAACATCACATTACTTTCTTAGACACGCCGGGCCACGCCGCTTTTGCCGGCATTCGCAGCCGCGGCGCCAGCGTTGCCGACGTGGCAATTCTGGTAGTCTCGGCCGAAGATGGCGTCAAACCGCAAACTCTGGAAGCCCTGGCTTGTATCAAACGCTGTGACATCCCTTTCATTATCGCTATCAATAAAATTGACAAACCGAACGCTGATGTGGAAAAGACAAAAAATAATTTGGCGGAAAATGAAATTTATATTGAGGGTTACGGCGGCGATGTGCCTTGGACAGCAATTTCCGCCAAAACCGGCGAAGGCGTTAATGAACTTTTGGATTTAGTTTTGCTGGCGGCAAATATCAGAGGACTGAAAAGCGAATCGACCAAAGCCGTACTGGGAATAATCATTGAGGTCAACCATGACGCCAAACGCGGTTCGTCCGCCACGGCGATTATCAAAGAAGGAACACTCAAGAAGAGCGATTTTGTCGTCGCCGAGAACGCTTACTCGCCGTTGCGAACGATGGAAAATTTTCGCGCCGAGCCGTTAGGCGAGGCGCGGCCCGGTCAACCGGTCCGCATCATCGGCTGGCGCGGCGAACCCCGCATCGGCACGGAATTGCGAGTAGCGAAAACCAAAAAGGAAGCGGAAAAACTGACGATTCAATTCAGAGTGAAACTGTCAGAAAATTTTCTGACAAAATCAAAAACCGCCGCGACAGAGAAAAAAAATCCCGAAGAAACTGATTCGTTTCCCCCGCAAAACGAAACGAGTGTCGCGGCGATTGTGATTAAAGCCGATGTCGCCGGCTCACTGGAGGCGATTACCCACGAACTGGAAAAAATCAAAGAAGAAAAATTGAAAATAAAAGTGTTGGCCGGCGGCGTCGGCGAAATTACCGAGGGCGATGTCAAAACCGCCGCCACCGCTGATAAACCTTTAATTATCGGTTTTAATGTGAAAATTGACGCCACCGCTAAAGCGGCCGCCGAGCGGCTGGGCGTTCAGATAGAATTTTTTGACATCATTTACAAACTTGGTGAATGGTTGGAAACTTTCATTGCCGCTCGGCGGCCGAAAGTAACGACGGAAGAAATGACCGGTCGAGCAAAAATTCTAAAAATTTTCAGCCAAAACAAAGATAAACAAATAATTGGCGGACGAGTGGAAGAGGGCGTTTTGACGCCTGGCGCCATTGTAAAAATCTTGCGCCGCGAAACGGAAATCGGTCGCGGCAAAATTCGCGGCATGCAACAGCAAAAAGTCGTTATTCAGGAAGCCAAAAAAGACACCGAATTCGGCGCTTTGGTGGAAGCGAAAATTGAAATCGCCCCAGGTGACCGGCTAGAAGCGTTTAGTTTAGTTACGAAGTAAAGTAAAGCGAGGCAGAACTTGGAAATTTTTATACGCGTCGGAGCCCACCCCGCTTCGGGGAAGGGTAAAGCGGAAAAAATTTCCAAGTTCTGCCGAAGCTTAAACAAAAATGTCCAACAACAAAAACGAAAAAACTTTATCGGTCTGCAAACAACTGGCGGCGGAATTTTTAGCGCGCGAAAGCAACGGTCAATCCATTATCACTATCATCAACGCCACGATTTCAAACGACCGAAAATATGCTACTATTTTTTTTACGGTCTTGCCGACCGAACAAGAAAAAGCGGCGCTAGCTTTTGCTAAAAGGCAAAGAAGCGATTTTAGAAAATTCGTCGGGGAACATGCTCGGTTAGGTAAACTGCCGTTCTTTGATTTTGCAATTGACGAAGGCGAAAAACATCGCCAGCGGATAGATGAATTAGCTTGTGAGCTTCGCTAGCTGCATTAGTTTCACTGGCTTCAAAAAAACAGTGGCCTGGTAGACAAGTGGTAAGTCAAGAGTCTGCAAAACTCTTATACGGGGGTTCGATTCCCCCCCAGGCCTTAGTACCTTTTAATTTGATTCGGGTCAGTGGCGGAACCGGTATACGCGCGACACTTAAAATGTCGTCCGCAAAAGCGGGTGTGGGTTCGACTCCCACCTGACCCATTATGGATTACAAAAATTTCTTGGCGGTGCTAAGGCGCCAATGATTTCTCTGGTCACATCTCGATGCTCAACGGGAATTTCGAGCGCGATTATATAATTCCATCAAAAAAATCCGCGGTCATTCTGACCGCGGAGTATAGTTTGAAGCGACAACAAATCTGTCATCTCTTCATGATACGGAAAAACCCCTGTTTTCCTTCCGACCTCACTTTAATCAGGACAAATTTATCCGTACCTGCTGTCAGGACAAGCTCAATCCAAGGCCCATCAGGAAAAGCGCCGGCAAACTGGAGTCCGTAGTTTTCGCCAACCCGACCAAACCAAGTAAGCAAAAAACTGTCTGGAGCAGCTTTGATTGCGAGTCGAGGCGGTATAACAGCCGCCACCGCCGGCGCAATCCGATTAGCCACGACGGCATAACCGGCGTCGTTCGGATGAAGCAAGTCGTCGGATAGAAACGGGTTGTTGACAATGCCGCGCAAGACGTCGGGCGCATAAACCGCCCCCGTTTCATCGGCTAGCCGCCGGAAAACGGATGCAAAACTATCGCCCCAGTAACCGCTTTGAACACCCGCCAACACAACCACCGCGCCGGTGCCATTTTGAATCCTTGCCACAATTGTTTTTAAGTTGGCGGCCGTCGTCTCGGCGGGAACACTGCGCAGAAAATCGTTGCCCCCCAAAAGAACGACAACGATAGACGGTCTTTTGACAAGCACGTCTCTACCCATTCTAAGCAGGGCGTCAGCGGTAGTGTCGCCCGACACTCCGGCGTTTTGAATATCAATACCAAGAGTCGCGGAAACAATCGCCGGCCAATCGTGGCCGGCTGAAGCGCCAACTCCAGCCGTCAAGCTGTCACCGAAGGCAATGATCGGACCCGGAGGCGAGGGGTAATTTCGAACCAGTGAAAGGTCAGCGGCCGGCGGCCAAACCCAAAAATTACTGCTGGTCGCTCTCTTATCAAGGACATTATCAACGAAATAACGGAAATTATATTCACCCGCCTCCTCAACGGTGAAATAAGTGTCATCAAAACGGAAAAGGGTGTATTTATAACTCACCCAATTGAAATCATTCGCGCTGGCGTGATAAAGACCAACCCAGTCAAAAAAACCGGGCGACCAGGGCGGCGTCGACCAAGCTACATAGACAGATTCACCAACAGTGAATCGATTGGTGGCTATAGCAAGCGTGTAGTCCTGCGCGACAACAACCCGCGACATTAGGGATGATGCGACGAAGATAGTTACTAACAGAGTTTTGCTCATAATTCAATCTTTCAGTTCTGTGTTTTGGTTTTTTTAGTTTTGTTGCGGCTTAGATTAAGCCACAGGAACACAAGCCGGAATTCCGGTTTCTTCTAAAATTATAGATGTAATGCGACAAAAAATCAACCGGGATTTATCATTCTAGGTGCTAACTCATAGCTATAGCTTATACTTAGCATCAATATCCAACATCCAACAGTCGGCCAGTAGCTAACATCTACTCCACCGATAGAAAAATAAAAAGTCAGCAGATATCAGCGATCGCTAGTATCTGCTGGAAATTTATCGTTTGAAACTTCATTCTAGCAATAACAAAACAAACATCAGACCAAAACCGAAAAGCATCGCCAGCGATTGCAAGAAAGATTTCTTGAAGCCGGTGGTTTTATGAAGCTCCGGCATAATGTCGGCGCCAGCAATGTAAATAAATCCGCCGGCAGCGAAGGCCAGAGCCACCGGCACAAATTTTTCCACGGCGGCGCCTAAAACGAAAACTGCTAACACCCCGACCGCCGCCGCCAAAGCCGATAAAAAATTGAAAAGCAACGCCCGATTCTTACTCCAACCAGAATGAAGTAGGAGACCGAAGTCGCCGATCTCCTGCGGAATTTCATGAATCACAACAGCTATGGTGGTTGCCAAACCAACCGGCAAAGAAACAAGATAACTGGCCGCAATAATCACTCCATCAATAAAATTGTGAATTGAATCGGCAATAATGATGATTGTTCCGAGCGGCTTGCGGCAATGGTCGTGGCTCGCCAATGTTTCGGCGCATTCTTCCACTTGACCGTGCGGATGGTGCCAATGAATAATCTTTTCCAAAATAAAAAATAAAAAAATACCGGCCAAAATAGCTGCCGACATAATCGTCGTAGCGCCCGCTTTAAACGCTTCCGGAATCAAATGAACAAAGGCGTCGCCGAGCAAAGCGCCAGCGGCCAAACTCACCAAATAAAAAACTATCGCTCGCAAAACTTTGTCGCTCAAAGCCAAAGAAAAAACGCCAACCAATGATATGGCGCTGATTATCAAAACGCTTAAAAAAGAATATAAAAATGCTTCGGCCATTGCGTAAAAAACGTAATGATACTAATATACTAATGTTTACTAATTATACTAATAAAAATGGAAGAATCACAACCAACGAATAGACTGGCAATACCGATAGCCGTCGTCATCGCTGGCGCTTTGATTGCCGCCGCACTCTATTTTAACAACGCCAAAGATGTCGGGCCAAACATCGGCGCTAATGAACAAACCAATAAAGAATTGGTGGTCCAAAAAATAGAAATCGCCGCGGTTTCGGCCAAAGACCATCTTCTGGGCAATCCCGATGCTGAAGCAATCATGGTAGAATATTCGGATACTGAATGTCCTTTCTGCAAATCATTTCATCCTAGCGCCAAAAAAATTATTGACACTTACGGCAAAGACGGCCGGGTGGCGTTTGTCTACCGTCATTTCCCGCTTTACAAGCCAGACCCTTACGGCCAAATCCTGCACTCTAAGGCCGGCAAGGAAGCCGAGGCATTGGAGTGTGCTAATGAGCTTGGCGGCGGTGTAACATTTTGGAAATATTTGGACCGGATTTTTGAAATCACGCCGTCCAACGACGGTTTGGATCCGGCTGAATTGCCGAAAATCGCCGAGTTCGCCGGTCTGAACAAAACCGCTTTCTCTAGTTGTTTAAACAGCGATAAATACGCCGACTTTGTCAGTAAGGCCTATGATGCGGCGCTCAAGGCCGGCGCTCAAGGCACACCTTATACCGTCATTGTTTTGAAAAATAAAGTTGGGGAGGCAACAAAAACGGAATTACAAAAACTCGCTTCGCCATTCCCCGCTGGCACAATTTTCGCTTCTGATGATAATCTAAAAGTTGCCGTTAGTGGCGGAATTCCCTACGCCATTCTTGAGCAAATTATTCAAATCGTGCTGAAATAGACAGGCGAGGCCCTATCGTCTAACGGTTAGGACGGGAGCTTCTCAAGCTCCAAATCGGGGTTCGATTCCCCGTGGGGTCAAACTTTAGAAAATTTTTGGGAAAAAAGGCGGGCGAGGGTTAGCTCGTCCGTTGTGGGCAGAAGAAAATCTTCCGTGACACTAGTCAGTAGCGTGAAGGCTTCCAACCGGGAAGCAGGTCTGAAACTCTTTTGGTTCACCGGGTTTATCCATGGCTCTAGCCATCTTCCGAGCAACAAACCGTAGAGCGTGGTCCTTCTTCACTAAAATCCTTAGAGCCGAAAGGACTTTCCAATAATCATCATCGGCGGCGCCGGTTTCATAGACAGCACGCACTACCGCAAATCTGTAATGATGTCCATCGCGTATAAGTTTGAGTGCCCTTTGGGCGACTCGTTCAGCGGTTTCAGTATTCATAAGAGGAACTATTTGCCTTAATTGTAGCAAGGCAATAAAGAGTGTCTAGTAGCTCTTCAACTTGGCGACTTTTTCGTGCTGGCGGATTTTCTCGTGGGCTTTAGCTTCAATTTGGCGAATTCGTTCACGGGTAACACCAAATCTAACACCAACTTCTTCCAAAGTGTGGGTGATGCCGTCGCCCAAACCATGTCGCATTTCCAAAATCTGGCGCTCTTTATCGGAAAGCTCGCCCAAGATTTCCCGCACTTGGTCGCTTAGAATCCGCCGCGACGCTTCCTGATCGGGCGACAAAATTTTATCATCGGCAACAAAATCACCAAGCGTGGACTTGCCGTCATCATCGTCGCCCACCGGATTTTCCAGAGAGATGATGTCTTGGTCTACTTTTTCAATTTGATAAACTTTCTCCACTTCCACGCCCATTTCAACCGCGATTTCTTCCGGCAAGGGCTCGCGCCCCAGGTCCTGCGACAAGCGCCGCACCACCTGCTTGTATTTGGCAATCGTCTCCACCATGTGCACCGGCACCCTGATGGTCCGCGACTGGTCGGCTAATGCCCGGGTAACCGCCTGCCGAATCCACCAAGTGGCGTAAGTGGAAAATTTAAACCCCTTCGTCCAGTCAAATTTATCCACGGCCCGGAACAATCCCAAATTGCCTTCCTGAATCAAATCCAGCAAAGTCAAATCGGGCGACCGACCGACATATCTTTTGGCGATGGAAACCACTAGCCGTAAATTAGCCCGGGCTAAAAGGCCCCTCGCTTCCAGCTCGCCTTTCTGAATTCGTTTCGCCAATTCCTTTTCGGTTTTGGCGTCAATCAGCGGATACTGGCCAATTTCCCGCAAATAAATTTGAATAGAATCATATTGGCTTTCACCGGCATCCAATAAACTTTTCTTGACAGATTCATCTAGTTTTTCCAAATTGCTTCCGCCTTCCAAGACATCAGTGCCGGTTTCGTGCAAACGCCGATAGAGTTCATCCAGAAAAAACACATCATTCTCAATGTTGGGAAATTCCTTCAAAATCTCGTCATAGGTGACGAAACCACGCTCCTTGCCTTTAGCTAAAAGTTTTTGGGCGGACAATTCCCAAGCGGCTTTGTTTTTCCTCGGCACAGCAATTTTAGTTTTTTTCACCTTCAACTTCGTGTGCTCCTTCTTGGCAACTTTTTTGGTCTTTTTGTTTTTCTTGTGTTTTTTAGTCATTAGAAATTAGTAATTAGTAATTTCTTTGGAAAGCTTCTGGCATTCTTCCATTAGTTTTCTGACTCGAATGTTTTCACCCATCTTTTCCGCTTCAGCCAGCTCTTTGGTTTTTTGTAAAAATTTTTCCCGCAACTTTTCGTTTTTTAAATTGACCAACAATTCGGCGATTTCTCCTTCCGAAATTCCATCGCCCCAATTCGCTTCGGCTTCAAAAACAACTTCTTCCCGAAACGGCTGCCAAAACTCTAAAGCCGTTTTAAACTCCGCCACATCAAAAATATTCTTCAACTCGTTTTCCAGTTTTTTGTCTTTTTCAGCAAACAATAAACCGAATAATCGCCGTTCCAAAAGCTCGCGTTTGGTCAATTTTTCTTTTACCTCGCCGTAATTCGCGCCGAGCGTAGGCGGGCTTCCTTTACCAACTTCAATCACCGGCGTTGTTTTACGCAACTCTGCCCACAAAGCGTCTTCCTTGATATCCGTTTTGTCAGCAATTTCGGAAATATAGTGCGACTGCTCAATGCGACTTTTGAGTGAAGCGATATAAGGCAGAACTTCTTTTTCCACCGCTTTGGCAAGTTGTCGTTTATCGTAACCTTTATTTAGAATTTTGGCAAGTAAAAAATCAATCAGAAATATCGCGTTTTTTAGCGCGTCTTTCCAATCAGTAAGATTTCTTAAAATCAAATCGGCTGGGTCTAAACCTTTTGGCAAAACAGCGACTTTTACTTCCAAACCGCGCGTCAACGCCAAACCCGCGCCGCGCAGCGCGGCTTTGAAACCGGCTTCATCGGGATCAAAAACCAACAATAGGCGGTTGGAAAACCTCTTGAGCAAATTAATGTGCTCGTTAGTTAGAGCGGTACCCGACGACGCGACAGTGTTAGCGACGCTGGCTTGATGAGACATCAACAAGTCCATTTGGCCTTCCACCAATACCGCGAAGTCGCGCCGGCGAATTTCCGCTTTGGCTTTGTCTAAGCCGTAAAGAATTCGCGATTTGATAAAAAGCTCGGTTTCCGGACTGTTGATATATTTAGCGTCATCCGGTTTGCCTTCCAAAATTCGACCGGAAAAACCGACAATTCTACCAGCGCTATCGGCAATAGGAAAAATAAGCCGGCCGCGGAATCGGTCATAATAATTGCTTGCTCCGCCGAATCGAGGCGAGCCACCTGTTTCGCTTTTTTTAATTAGACCAGTTTTTTCCAAATCGTTTTCGGTAAACTTTTTATTTTTCAGATGAGTTAAAAGCGAACGCCATTCGTCGGGCGCGTAACCAAGTCGGAAAGCCACGCGAGTTTTTTCCGCCACACCGCGCTTTTGGAGATAATTTCTCGCTTCATCATTTAATTTCAAATTGGCTTCAAAGTAGCCAGTGGCTTCTTCCAAAATCTGGAAAATCTTTTCGCGGCCCGCTTTGCCATCAGAAAAACTCCCGCGTTCATATTCTAATTTCACGCCAGCTCGGTCAGCTAAAAGTTTCAGCGCGCCCTTGAAATCCAAACTTTCAAACTGCTCCACAAAAGAAAAAATATCGCCCTTAGCGCCGCAACCGAAACAATAATAAGAGCTGCGGTCGGGCGAGACGAAAAACGAGGGTGTTTTTTCGTTATGAAAAGGACAGCGAGCGCGCAAATTCTTGCCGGCTTTTTCCAATTTCAAATAACCGCCGACCACTTCGGCAATCCCCAACCGCTCTTTAATTTTTTCCACCGAATCACTCATTTTATTTGGCCAAAAGATTGGTAATAATTTTTATCAATTTGTCTTTTTCTTCCGGTTCGCTAATAGCAATCAAAAAGCGCCAGCGCGGTAAGCGCGTTATCGTTTATTTTTTTCTCACCGTTTTCCCGATGAAGATATTTATTCCTGTCAAGAAAATAAACAAACAAAAACGAGCCTATTCTTTTATTACCATCGGCAAATGGATGATCTTTGATAATAAAATACAAAAGATGTGCCGCTTTTTCTTCCAAGCTGCGATAAAGCTCTTTGCCGCCAAAGGTCTGGCGAATATTACCTAAAATCGCCTTGAGTTTGTCCTCATATTCACTACCAAACAAATCACAGGCTTCTTTTTTGATAATTAATTCTTTCTTAACTTTCTGGATAATACCAATCGCGTCACTATAAGCCAGAACAAATTTGCCTCGGCCATTTTTCGCCAAAGTAATTTTTTCTTTGTCATATTGCTCAAGCAAAGTTAGGGTTTTTGAATAACTAGCAAGCAGGTTTAGAATTTCCTGTTCCTGACCAACCAACAATTCATGTTTGGCTTTTTCCCGCAAAAAACCGATGGTTGTTTGTAATTCTTTGAATTTATCCTCCGCCTCCAAAAGCCGCTTCTCGTTTATGGTATAACCCTTAACAATATGATCTCGCAAAGTTTTGGTTGCCCATTTCCGAAAGTTAATAGCTCTCTTTGAATTAGTTCGATAACCAACGGAGAGAATTACATCTAGATTGTAAAATTCAACCATATACTTTTTACCATCAGCGGCAGTATGTGCAAATTTTGCACATACTGAATTTTTATCCAACTCACCATCGCGAAGAACATTACGAATATGCTTGGTCGTTACAGACCTCTCAACATCAAAAAGGTTGGCGATTTGCGCCTGCGTTGCCCAAACAGTATCGTGTGAAATATCCTTACGAAATTCAATGGCTCCGCTTGGTGCTTGATAAATAACAATTTCTTTTTTATTTTTTTTAATTTTTTTCACTTGCGTGTTTAATAATCTATTATTAACTCAACCTTATTCTAGTTTTTTGCAAAATACTAGAATAGAGTTGGCGCGAAATGTCAGTTTGTGACGAACATTGGGACCGTCATTTCGTTTCATTACTAAACCAGCAATGGCTAGTTTTCTAATATGATCTGAGGTATTTTCGTATCCTATTTTTAGACGCTCGGCAATGTCCGCCACCGAAAGTTCTGGTTCCTTTTTTAACAATTCCAAAATCTTAAGCCGATTGTGATTGGCAAAACCTTTCACCACTCTTTCCAAACTTCGATAGTTGGTGATCATATCAAAATTATATCACACCCATTTCATTGTTCTAATGTTTTGCAAAACACTGAAATGTATAATGTTATACTATTATACTAAATTTTATAAGTCATTTTCATTGGAATGTTTAATCTCAATTACATATTTTCCTCTTCCCCCACTTCCTCATACTGCGGCGGAGCAATGCCAACTTTCTTAAGTAATCGCGGATATTTTGTTCTCTGGCGCTTTTCGCCAAAACCTACAAGTTCAACAACAAAACGCCAATCGTCGCCGTAATCAAAGAGAAAAAGCATCTTGTCGCCGGCGGCACGCCAAACTCCGCCGATTTTGGTCTTTTCAACGCTACCGGCGCCGGTTTGTTCCACATCCGGTATGTCCGTAAAAAGTTCGTATTTCCGTTCAGAATCAAAACAAAGTCCGTCCGTGATTTTGCTGAAAAATCCAAAACAATGGTCAAAATCAAAATCATACGCATCAACAATCGCACCTGCCAGTTTGTAGAGATTGGTATTTTCCAACACCTCAATCTCCCGCGCGACTTTCTTATCTGAAAGCAATTTGGTTCTAAAAATAAAGGTCTTCATTTTTTTGTTTTATCATTTTGGATAAAGGTTTAATCTTTGGATTTTTCTAATTTACCTTTTCCATCTCCGATTTTCTTTATCTGTTTTGATTTTTTTATTCTCATCTGCGCCTTTCCAATAGCATCAGGTGCGGGCAGTTTTTCTGGCATAGTACCCCCAAGATTGGCGATGGTGTTGCGAACCTTTTGTCCAACATCATAGTGAGCTAAGTTTGCGTTTCCTTGTCCTCTGATATTTTCACGTTTGATTTTCGCGTCAGTTTGAGTAGCGCGGAATAAGTTGGCCGCCAATTCTTCGCTATTCATATGATCAAGAATTCTCTGTGATTTTTTGAGTTTCTTTCTCGTATGAATATCTTGCATTGTGAGTCCGCCATACAAGCCTTTGTATCCGGCATTTTGAAAAATCGCGTAACTTTCCACACCTGCCATAGAGGCAGTTTTCATTAAATTTGTATTGTGTTTCTTCATTTCCTCGCGCAGGAAAACACGATTGTGGTCCTCTATCAGGTTATCCGCCCTCTCCTGTCTCCGGGTTTGAACAGCAAAATAGGTCTGACCTTTGGCAACTACGATTTTGGTCGGGTCAGAGTTTTGTACAATCAAATAACACGCGTACCTAGAAAGATATATGATTTCTACCGGTTTTTCAGCTCCAGACCCAATCTTAACCATCTCGTTGGCATCAACAAAATGGTTGTGGATAACTTCGCCGCTATTCTCGCAGGCAATTTTTGCCTTATTAACCACAGTCAAAAAATTACGATAATCGGTGTATTCTAAGGCTTTGGCAAGTTCTCGTGAAGACCAATATTCTTTGCCATTATTATCAATCCTTTTTATTGTTTCAAATGTATTTTCTTTCATAAATTAAATAGATTTTTAATTTTCAAAAATTTTTATTTCCTCCTCCGTCAGCCCCTAGAGTTTATAAACCTCATCGTGTTTGACGGAGGTCTGACATCTGTAATTCCACTCTCGCGCGATTTTCTTGCTTGAAGGCAATCTAATTTTGGAATTTTGGGAATGATGCTATCTATCTTTATTAAATTCATAAGATCGTCTTATTAAGTCCATCGCGTAAGAAACATCTTTTTCAGACCTTAGATTAAAAAACTTGCAATTTTTTGCCCAACCATAAGATTTCGGCACCTTTTTGGCCCACTTTTTAGGATCAGATAATTTCTTATCTGGTATAAGAATTGCTATCTCCAACTTTTCTTTGTAAAAATAGATCTGACAAAAACTAATATAACTGTCACTTACTTTGTAGCCCACATAAAGTTGTAAATACTTCTCATTGATTTCCCCTAATTCAAGGATTTTTTCTTTCAATGTAAAGAATAGCTTTCTTGTTTTTTCAGAACCTTTCTTTAGATGATGCTCCAAATCATAATTTTTAACCTCTTTTATTACCTCCTTGATAAATTTATTTTCAGTAAGAGTTTCAATTTTTTCTGATGATTCAATTGGTTCAATGTTTTGATATTCAACCAAATCGTCACTATAATATTTTATTTCCCATAATTCGATTGGTAAATTTTTGAAATTAATAGCTTCTTTCTGATGAAATGTAAAAAATGGAGAAATAAAGATTACTCGCGACTGAGACCAATTTATGCTTTCGCGGGATAATGTCTTTGACTTGTTTTTTTCATTATACTCAACTAAAAAATCTGCCTTGTTGTTAAGCAATAACGACAAATAAGCAAAACCCTGATCGATAATGCTAAAACTTCTATCTTTTTTATATTCAATGATGATAAAAGCTTTATTCTCAAGGTCAAAACACAAAGTATC
>MHSF01000026.1 GCA_001822695.1 Candidatus Taylorbacteria bacterium RIFCSPLOWO2_02_FULL_44_35
CGCGAAAAATCCGAAACGAAACCCCGCCCGCATTCATTCCCCAGACCCCTTTCTGCGGGCGGGAAATCAGTCGAGGCAAAACGAAAAATCCTTTTCCCCAGAAAATAGCTTTTTCGCTTTGCCGAGTCCGTATTGAAGCCCCACCACCTGCCCGAAGCATTGAGGGCAGAGTCCCGCAAAAAATGTTCTCATCCTTTTAGAAGAAAAAACAGGTGCGCGCCAAATCAGAAAAGCGGAGAACATTTTTTTGCGGGACACGCGAGCGGAGCGAGCGGTGGTGGGGCAATTCATTCAGCGATTTTGAAAATAGGTGCGAGCTTGGTAAAATAGAGACATTACCAACTTATTATGAAAAAAGAACCGAATAAAATGCCGTTAGGAAATCTTTTGCGAAACGCGCTGGGAGCACTAATGGTTTTTTTCTTGCTGTCAGCTGTTTATTCTTGGTTAGTTGGCGGCACCTCTAATGTGCCAGAGATTTCTTTGTCAGAACTGTCGGCTGATATTACCAAAGGTCTCGTGGCTAAGGTAACCGTTAACGGCGAAGTGGTAGCCATTGATTATGTTGAAGCCGGCAAAGTTGCCCAAACTAAAAAAGAAACTGGCACTGCCTTGTCGCAAACATTGCTTAATCTCGGGGTGCCGAAAGACAAGTTGGATAAAGTGAATATTAACATTGAAGAACAATCTGGTACTGGCTATTGGCTGCTCGGCCTAGCGCCATTTCTGTTGCCGATTCTTTTCATCGCTTTTTTCATTTGGTATCTGACGCGGCAGATGCGTGGCGCTGGCATGCAGGCATTATCGTTCGGCCAATCCAAAGCGCGCTTGACTGCCCCTGATGATCAAAAACAGAAAATCACTTTTAAAGATGTCGCTGGTGTCAAAGAAGCCAAAGAAGAATTGCTGGAAATTGTGGATTTTCTAAAAAGCCCGAAGCGGTTTTTGGAAATCGGCGCGCGGATTCCCAAGGGCGTGTTATTGATGGGGCCGCCGGGCAGCGGCAAAACCATTCTTTCTCGGGCTGTCGCCGGCGAAGCCGGCGTGCCATTCTTTTCCATTTCCGGTTCGGAATTTGTGGAAATGTTTGTGGGAGTAGGAGCTTCGCGAGTTCGTGATTTATTCCAGATGGCGAAGAAATCGGCGCCAGCCATTATTTTTATTGATGAGATAGACGCTGTTGGCCGGGTGCGCGGCGGCGGTTTGGGCGGCGGCAATGATGAGCGCGAGCAGACCCTAAATCAAATTTTGGTGGAAATGGACGGTTTTGAGCCCAATGAAAAATTAATTATTATGGCGGCGACTAATCGGCCGGATGTTTTGGACCCGGCGTTGTTGCGGCCGGGAAGATTCGATAGGCGAGTGGTCTTGGATTTGCCGGATCGCAACGACCGCGAGGAAATTTTGAAAATTCATTCCCGCAAAAAACCTTTTGCCGAAGATGTTAATTTGCGCGTAGTCGCCGAACGGACTCCCGGTTTTTCCGGCGCCGATTTGTATTCGCTGATGAACGAGGGGGCAATTCTGGCGGCGAGGGAAAACCGCAAAAAGGTCTCCCAATTTGATTTGATTCGGTCCATTGAAAAAGTAATGTTGGGTCCCGAGCGCAAGAGCCATTTGCTTTCAAAAAAAGAAAAAGAAATTACCGCTTACCACGAGGCCGGCCACGCTTTGGCCGCTTCGGTCCTGCCGTTCGCCGACCCGGTCCATAAAATTTCCATCATTTCGCGTGGTCGGGCAGCCGGTTACACTTTGAAATTGCCCATTGAAGATCGGAAACTCCAGTCGCGCCGAGAGTTTTTGGACGATATTGCCGTTTCTTTGGCCGGTTACTCGGCGGAAAAAATGATTTTTGGCGATTTGACAACTGGCCCTTCCAACGATTTGCAAGTAGCGACCGGTTTGGCACGGGATATGGTGGCGAAATACGGCATGTCGGAAAAACTTGGACCAATGGCTTTTGAAGGCCAATTGGGTCGGCCAATGTTTGGTTATGGTTTTGAAGGGGGAGTCGATTATTCCGAAAGATTTGGCGCTGTCATTGACGACGAAGTGGCGCGGATTTTGTCCGAGGCGGAGAAAAAGGCGGAAGAAATTTTAACTAAACATCGGCCGACGCTCAACGCCATCGCCACCCGTCTCATTGAAACCGAAACCATTGAACGCGAGGCCTTTGAAAAACTGCTCGTTGCCAACGGCATCACACCCAAGCAGAAGCAGGACATTGAGCATCAGGTCTAGAAAATTCCCAATTCCCAATTTTTGCGCGCGCTAGGATTTGAACCTAGAACCTAAAACTAGTATGATATCGGCGCGCCTATAGCTTAGTGGTAAAGCCGCCGTCTTATACACGGCTGTCGGGGGTCCGATTCCCTCTAGGCGCAATGTATGTTTGCATCTAGTAGTTTGTCCGATGGGAGATTTTTGCTACGCGCGCTTGTATTTTGTCGACGGTGTGAATATAATACAACTTATAATCGGAATGTCAGAAGGTTATAGGTTACAAGATTTAAGAAAATGTTTTGGACCAAAATTAAAAGAGTAATCCGCTGGAGTTTCGCTAGTTTTTGGCGCAACGGTTTCGTGTCGCTGGCGGCGGTGGCGGTGATGACCGTGACTCTGTTTGTCATCGGTTCGTTAATTTTCACCGGCGCTTTATTGAGGACCTCCATTGAAGCGCTCAAAGACAAAGTGGATGTTAATGTTTATTTCGTCACTTCGGCGCCGACAGAAGAGATTTTGTCTTTGAAAAAATCACTGGAGGCCTTGCCGGAAGTGGCGAAGGTGGAATATATTTCCCGCGAGCAAGCGTTGGCGGATTTCAAAAATCGTCACCAGGACGACCAGTTGACTTTACAGTCACTGGGGGAATTGGGCGATAACCCGCTGGGCGCGGTTTTGAATATTAAAGCCAAAGATGCCACTAATTACGAAAGCATCGCCAAATTTTTGGACCAAGGTAGCCGATTAATTGGTGACGGCAAGATGTCGATTATTGATAAGGTGAATTATTATCAGAACAAAGTTGCCATTGATAAATTAATCAGGGTGACTAATTCCGCTCAGACGCTAGGTTTATTTGTGATTTTGTTTTTCGCCGCCGTTTCCATACTTATCACTTACAATACTATCCGGTTGACGATTTTTATTTCCCGCGACGAAGTGTCGGTAATGCGGCTAATGGGCGCCAGTGGCCGCTATATCAGCGCCCGGTTTCTTCTTCAAGCAGCCCTCTACGGCATCGCCGCCGCCGCCATCGCTTTGTTGGTTTTTTACCCGACGACTTATTGGCTCGGTCCCAAGACCGCCGATTTTTTCTTTGGCGTTAATGTTTTTCGTTATTACTTGGATAATTTTCCGCAAATCTTCCTGCTCATTTTTGGTTCCGGCATTGTCCTCGGCGTCGTTTCCAGTTTTCTGGCAGTGAGAAGATATTTGAATGCTTGAGTAATGAGTGGTATAGTGTCGTTGTGATAACCAACGAACAAAAAAACAAAATTGCGGAAATTGCCAAACGCCATAAACTTGCGTTGGTGGTGCTTTTCGGTTCGCAGGCGACCGGACACACTCACAGACGAAGCGATGTGGATATTGGTTATGTTGCTGATAAAGAGATTGATTATCGTGAGAATTATGAAATATCAATGGAAATGGCGCGAATTTTCAAAAATCCCGATGTGGAACTCGTGAATATTTATAATGTTGCTCCCGATTTCAAAAAACAAATTGCCGATACCGGTATAGTTTTGTACGATGGGAACGAATCGGTTTTTGATTTATTTAAAATTCACGCCAATAGGATTTACATGGAAACAAAATCATTAAGGGATTATAGATTAACTTACATCAAAAGTTTTTTACAAAGATATGCCCAATAGCAATGTGATAAAAAGCAAATTGGCAGCGATGAGTTCTTACATGGAGGAGCTGATGCCTTTTGTTGAAAAATATCGGCGAGGAGAAATGCCGCTTGATAGTTCCGAAGTACATATTATTGAACGAATGTTCCAACTTTTAGCTGATGCGGCGATAGATATCAATACCCACATAATTACCCGTAATAGGTTGGAATCGCCCGATGATTACGAAGGGACTTTCCGTGTCTTGGGTAAAAGCCGAATAATTCCATTGGGTTTAGGTGAGCAGATTTCCAGCTCGGTTGGTTTACGCAACCGTATGGTTCATGGTTATGAAAAAGTGCAAAAGAAAAAAATGTTGGACGATATTTCAAACGGTATTGGCCAATATGTGGAGTATATGAAGTATATTATTGAGTATATAGAAAAACAACCACCGGAAAATTAGCAATTAAAAAAGCGAGGCGCTCGCGCCTCGCTTGGGAAAATGGGGAAGGATTCAATCCGCTTCGCCGGCTTGACCGTCAATGGGGCCGTCAAATTTCTGACCACTTCTGCGTCGAGCATTTGCCTCAGACTCTTTGAGTTTTTGCTTCAATTCCCTAAACCGCCGGAGGATTTCGGTTTGTGCTTTAGTTGATTGCTCAGGGTCTGATGTTAGGTCTAGTAATAGTTCAAGAGGTATGTTTGTCATAAGCTTTTCTCCATTTCTTATATTAAACATTCATTGTTCAATGTCAACTCTACAAGTGGGAAATAAATTTGCTACTATTAGGAAAATTTTTAATGAAGAAGAAAAATCACAAATACATTTTCGTTATTGGCGGGGTGATGAGCGGCGTGGGGAAAGGCGTGGCGGTTTCGGCCATCGGCAAAATTCTTCAAGCCAAAGGTTTTTCGGTTAATCCGGTGAAAGTTGATCCCTATTTGAATGTTGACGCCGGCACAATGAACCCCACCGAACACGGCGAGGTTTTTGTTTTGGATTCAGGAATGGAATGCGACCAGGATATGGGCAACTATGAAAGATTTATGGAAGTAAATTTGGGCAGCGAAGATTACATCACCAGCGGTATGGTTTACAAGCAGGTGATTGAAAAAGAGCGGGCGCTTGGTTATAAAGGAAAATGCGTGGAGGCGATTCCCCACATTACCGATGAGATTCGCCGGCGGATTGAACGAGCGGCGGAAGTTAGTGGCTCGGATGTTTCCTTGGTTGAAATCGGTGGCACGGTGGGGGATTATCAGAATATTATGTTTATTGAAGCGGCGAGGGGTATGAAATTAAAAAATCCCGGCGATGTTTTATTTATTATCGTTACCTATTTGCCGATTCCTAATAAAATCGGCGAGATGAAGACCAAACCGACCCAAAATGCCGTCCGTCAGCTTAATTCTTACGGTGTCCAGCCAGACATTATTATCGCTCGGAGCGAGGTGGCATTGGACGCCAAGCGCAAAGAAAAAATCGCTATTTGGTGCAATGTGCCGGCCGAAGCGGTGGTCTCGGCGCCGGACATTGAAAGCATTTATGAAGTGCCGTTGAATTTTGAACGCGACAATATCGGCGCTCTAATTTTGGAACGATTGGGTTTGAAGTCGCGAGTGCGCAAAGACGGCTTGGCTAAATGGCGGAATTTCGTGGCGCGGGTAAAAAATCCTAAGGGCGAAGCAAAAGTGGCGATTGTTGGCAAATATTTTGACAGCGGCGATTTCGTTTTGTCCGACGCTTACATTTCGGTGATTGAAGCAATTAAGCACTCGGCGGCGAAACTTGGCATTAAGGCGAATCTGACTTGGCTTAACGCTAAAAAGCTAGAAACGGGCGAGGAAAAAGTAGAAACGCTGAAAAATTACGCCGGCGTGATTGTGCCGGGTGGTTTCGGCGAGAGTGGCATTGAAGGTAAACTGGCGGTTATCAAATATTGCCGGGAAAACAAAATTCCGTTTCTCGGTTTGTGTTATGGTATGCAATTAATGTGTGTGGAATTTGCGCGCAATGTGTTGGGGCTCAAAGATGCCAACACAACCGAAATCAACCCAGAGGCGCCGCATAAAATCATTGACATTATGCCGGACCAAAAGAAAAAATTAGCCGAAGGTAATTACGGCGGCTCAATGCGGCTCGGCGCTTATCCGGCGCAACTTATCCCTGGTACTATCGCGCACCGGGCTTATTCTAATTCGTTGGACTATAAGCTAGAAGTTAAAAGCTACCTGCCCGATGGCAAGGCGAGTAAGCTGATTAGTGAAAGACACAGACATCGTTATGAAGTGAATCCCGAATATGTTGAAGAATTGAAAAAAAACGGTTTGGTTTTTTCGGGTAAATCACCCGACAATAAATTGATGGAAATAGCCGAACTTCCACGCAGGGTCCACCCCTTTTTCCTCGGCACCCAGTTCCACCCAGAATTCAAATCTCGTCCCCTGGCGCCGCATCCGCTGTTCACGGAATTTTTGAAAGTTTGTGTTAAACTAGGAAAATAATTATTTTTTTCCAAAATTTTTTCTTCGGCAATATGATTTTTCGCCAGAAATTTCAAGGCGGCGGCGGAAAAATCAACATCCCATATCATATTATATTCGTGCGATATAACTTTTGGCGGTCTTGCGAGTTGGTTTCCCATATTGTCGCTCAATTTCTTTTTGTTCTTTATCGGAAACAAATGGCAAAAAAGCGGCGCGGATTTGCGCCAGTTCACTGACCAGCGCTTCACGAATGCTTTCGCGAATTACGCTTTTGAATTCCTTTTTTGAAACAGTCAAGGTAGTCATAGTGGAATTATAGCGCTATTTTCGTTTTTGTCCAGATTGCGTTTTTGTGTTTTGACGATGGGGATTTTGGTGTTAATGTTTTTGGAGAAAAAGTGAATACGGAAAGGCAGAATTATGAAAAGAAAAAAACGGCGATGCCTGTGGTTTATTGAGCCGGAACATCCGGACACGAATAAGTATGTCTCCAAAGAGCTTGCAGAAAATAAATATGTCAATGAGAGGCCTAATGTGCCGTGCTTTGACGGCGCACCGAGAGTTTTTTGGGCGGCGACTAGCCTTCGATTTGTTGACCAATTAGCGAAAGCCGGAGAGGCGGCTAATCTTCCGTTCAAACTCTGGCGGCAGATTGGCAACGAACCGGCCAAACCTTGGCTGTTTTCTTTGGGCACGGCCAAGAAATGGCTGAGAGTCAAGCGAAGAAGGAAACAAAGTTATCCACAGGTTGGACTTGTGTCCTGAAACCAACTGGATATAATTTTAACTGGTTGGTTGTGATATTGATCGCAACTTGCTTAGGATTCATTCGTTGGTGGGGTCGGGAGCTTGTCTCTCGACCCTTTTTATTTTGTTTTTCTTTTCCGTGTTAAAATGTCAAAATGGATTTGGCGGCGAAAATTGAGGCGATTCTTTTTTGGAAAAGCGAGCCAGTTTCTTTGAAGAAACTGGCGTTTTGGTTGACTGTGACGAAAAATGAGGTGGAGGAGGCGCTTGGGGTTCTGGAAGAAAAATTGGCCGAGCGGGGCGTGGCGCTTTTACGAAAAGACGATGAAGTGGCGTTAGGCACTGCGCCGGCATTGAGTGAATTGATGGCAACGCTAGCCAGAGAAGAATTGGCCGGTGAACTTTCCAAGGCCAGTTTGGAAACATTAACAATCATTCTTTATCGCGGGCCGGTCGGTAAACAGGAAATTGATTACATTCGGGGTGTTAATTCCGGTTACACTTTGCGCGGTTTGTTGATTCGCGGTTTGGTTGAGCGTTTGGAAAATCCCACTGACCGGCGCACTTACCTTTACAAACCAACCTTTGAACTCTTATCATATATGGGTATCAAGCGGCTTGAAGAATTACCTGATTATCAAATGGTTAGGGAGGAGATAAAAAATGAAGAATTATCAAATGAAAACTAACTGGTGGTCAAAAATTTACCGAGGAATTTCAGCGGCCTTCCCGGTTATTTTACTTTCGGCCGCGGCCGCGATAATTTTAGTAAATTTGAGTTTGATGTCCGCCATACCGACATTGTCGACTAAATTACCGCCACCGTCTTTACCCCCCACCCCGAATCCCTTCGATGAGATAAATTTAGAAGCCAAGGCGGCGATTGTTTTTGACGCACTGGAAAATAAAATTATTTACTCGCTGAACAGCGAAGAACAATTGCCTCTGGCCTCGTTGACGAAGATTATGACCGTGGTTGTGGCGCGGGAAATTTTGCCGGAATACGCGACGGTGACGATTGACCGCGATTCCGTTAAAAAGGAAGGCGACAGCGGCTTGCGCACCGGCGAAAAATGGCGAGCCCGCGATCTCTTGGATTTTACTTTGCTGGTTTCTTCCAACGATGGCGCCGCTTCGTTGGCCGCTGCTGCCGCCGCGGTTTTTGTCGGCACCGGCCAGAATACGGAAGGAGTGGTGAATGAACTGGTTGCCAAAGAAAATCAATTTGCCGCAAAAATGAATGAAAAGGCGCGCTCTCTCGGTCTCGCCCAAACCTATTTTCTGAACGAAACCGGTTTGGATCTTCAGCCGCAGGTCAGCGGCGGCTACGGTTCGGCGCGGGATGTGGCGATTTTGCTTACTTACGCCGCGACCAAATATCCGGATTTATTTGAAGCCACGCGTCAGCCGGTATTTAAGGTTGCGCCGCTGGACGGTAAAAGTCGGACAGCAAAAAATACTAACGAAGCGGCGGCAAAAATTCCCGGTTTACTTGCTTCCAAAACCGGTTACACTGATTTGGCTGGCGGTAATCTGGCGGTGCTGTTTGATGCTGGTTTGGGTCACTTAGTGGCGGTTGTGGTTTTGGGTTCCAGCGAGCAAGGTCGATTCAGTGATGTGGAAAAATTAGCATCCGCTACGATGAGTTTTTTAAATGATTAATGATTACGAAATAGCTTCAAGAACGAAATTTTAAAAATTCCTTAACCCCAAATTACTCGCTTCGCTCGTAATTTGGCACGCCCCCGCCTAGAATTTTTAAAATTTGTTCTTTCCGCCATTTTACCAATTTTATGATAATAGACATTGTAAAAGTTTTCTTGCCCGCCGCCGTTGCCTTTTTCATCGGTATTGCTTTGACGCCTCTGTGGACTAATTTTTTGTATCGCCGGCAAATGTGGAAAAAGAAAGCCGGCAAAATTGATTTAGACGGTAAAGAAACGAAAATTTTTAATGAACTTCACAAAGACCGAGAAATAAACACACCTCGCATGGGCGGCGTCATTATTTGGTTTTCCGCCGCTTTGACGATGTTGTTGTTTTGGCTTTTGGCGAAAATATTTCCGGGCGACATCAGCACCAAAATTGATTTTATGAGCCGCAATCAAACTTGGATTCCCTTATTTACTCTATTATTGGGCGGATTGATCGGCTTGGTGGACGATTGGTTGGAAATCAGAGGCAATGGTTCTCATATTGCCGGCGGTTTATCGCTTAAAAAGCGTTTGATTTTAGTTTCTTTAATCGCTTTGGCCGCCGCTTTTTGGTTTTATTTCAAATTAGACGTTGCCGCCATTGGCCTGCCTTATATCGGCGATTTCCAAATCGGTTGGCTGTTCATTCCATTATTTGTATTAGTCATTCTCGGACTTTATTCCGGCGGCATAATTGACGGCATTGACGGTTTGGCTGGCGGTGTTTTTGCGGCGATGTTTTCCGCTTATGCTATTATCGCTTTTCAACAAAATCAGATTAACTTGGCGGCTTTTTGCGCTGTTCTCGTCGGCGGCATTTTGGCTTTTCTTTGGTTCAATATCCCGCCGGCGCGTTTTTATATGTCGGAAACCGGCACTATGGGCTTAACCATTACTTTGGGCGTGGTCGCTTTTATGACTGATTCGCTCGGTGAAGGGCGCGGTTTAATCGCTCTGCCGATTGTCGCTCTGCCTTTAGTAGCTACCACTTTGTCTACCATTATCCAAGTTTTGTCCAAAAAATATCGCGGCAAAAAAGTTTTTCTGGTCGCGCCCATCCACCATCATTTTGAAGCGCTCGGCTGGCCGCCCTACAAAGTAACGATGCGTTTCTGGATTTTAAGCGTCGTCTTCGCCATCGTTGGCGCGATTGTCGCCCTCTTGCGGTAAGTTCTCGGAAGAAGGCCTCGCCTTGGGTTGCAAAGGCGAGGCCTTTATCTCTTATTTTCATCTTCAAAAACCACGCCAAAAGTTGAGGAGTTTTGGCAACGAAACACTGAGGACGTCAGTCCGAATGTGTGGTAGGATTTGGATATGGAATGGGAAAAAAAATTTCTAAATAAAATCATTTGCGGTGATGTTGTAAAAACGATGGGGCAAATTCCAAACAATTTGGTTGATTTGGTGATTACTTCGCCACCTTATAACATAAGAAATTCTACCGGCAACGGCTTAAAGAATGGCCGCGGTGGTAAATGGGCCAATGCGGGATTACAAAAAGGATATTCGCACTATGACGATTGCATGCCCCACGATAAATATGTGAAATGGCAAAGAGATTGCTTGAAAGAAATGATGAGAATTATTCCCGAGCACGGCGCGATTTTTTACAATCACAAATGGCGCGTGCAAGGTGGTTTATTACAGGACAGACAAGATATTGTAAGCGGTTTTCCAGTTCGTCAAATTATTATCTGGAAAAGAAAGGGTGGTCTCAATTTCAACCCCGGCTATTTTTTGCCGACTTACGAAGTAATTTATCTTATTGCTAAACCAGAATTTAAGCTTATTCCGAAAGCAAACGCCTACGGTGATATCTGGGAATTTACACAAGAAATGAACAATGAACATCCGGCCGCTTTCCCGGTTGACTTAATTGACCGAATTGTTTCTGCCACAGACGCTAAAGTCATTTTGGATCCATTTATGGGTTCTGGCACAACAGCGATTTCCGCGCTAAATTTCAAGCGAGATTACATTGGAATTGATATTTCACCTGAATATTGTGAGATGGCAAGAAAGAGAATAAAAAATCATTCGCCCGGGAGCAATTTCTTTCAATTCCAATTACCACAAGAAAGATTATTCAAGACCCCATGAAAAACAAACTGGCTATTTACACAAAACTAGCACTTATCGCAAAACTGAAAGAAATTTCAGCAATGGGTTTTGTCCCGAACGCGCGCCGGAAAAATTCTGGAGGGATTGGCAACACACTTGAAGACCTGCTTGGTATCAAAGAAAACAACCTACCGATACCGAATGCCGCGGAATGGGAATTAAAAGCTCAACGGCTTAACTCAACTTCGCTTACAACGCTTTTTCATGTTGAACCTTCGCCACGCGCTGTCCTTTTTGTACCACAAATATTTTTACCAGTTTATGGTTGGACACACGAAGAAGCGGGCAAGAAATATCCAAAGGGTGAAATGAGTTTCCGGCAAACAATTCACGGAAAATCGCGAAGTGACAGGGGTTTCAAAATTGTAATTGATCGCAAGGAACGAAAAATCTTGATTTCATTTGACGCTGGAAGTGTCGACTCTAGACATAAGAAATGGCTTGAACTGGTCAAGAAGCACGTTGGGCTTGGCGAAGTTAATCCGCAACCATATTGGGGCTTTGATGATTTAGAACATAAGGCCGGAACAAAACTTCTCAATGCTTTTTATGTTCAAGCGGAAGTTAAAAAGGAACGAGGGAAAGAATATTATCATTATACGAAAGTGACGATGCTACAAAAATTCAGTTTTGAAGGATTTTTGAAAGCATTGGAGGAAGGTAAAATTCTAGTGGATTTCGATGCGCGCACTGGCCATAATCACGGCACAAAATTTCGCATGAAGCAGGATTGTCTGCCGATGTTATACAGAGACAAACAAATAATTTTATAGAGGAAGAAATAAAAATTGTGAATTACGGATGTTACGGATGTCAGACATCCGTCAAATCTTTGAAAAGTTTTTTATGAAAAAATGAAAAAAGTTGATAAGTGGTTTTTGATTATTGTCGGGCTGCTGGTTGCCGCCGGCCTTTTGATTTTCTTGTCCGCCGCCATGGGGCTGTTAGTCAGGGAGAACGGCGCCAGTTTTGGTTCGGTGGTGCTGAAGCAAATTTTAGTTGGTTTGTTGCCCGGCTTGCTTTTGCTTTGGGGCGTTTCCAAAGTCCCACCTGTTTTCTGGCGGCGCAACGCTTTCTATATTTTCATTATTTCACTAGCGGTGGCGGCGCTGGTGTTTGTGCCCGGTTTGGGCATAGAACACGGCGGCGCGCGCCGTTGGATTTTGATTTTCGGCCAATCATTCCAACCGGCCGAACTTTTAAAAATCGGTTTCGTGATTTATTTCGCTGCCTGGCTGTCGGGTGTCAAGACGCGCGCCGCTGAATTCAAATCTGGTCTCTTACCGCTGATAATTTTGCTGGCAGTAGTCGGCGCGCTAATAATCGCCCAGCCGGACACCGACACCTTTATGGTATTCTTTGTGACTGGTTTGGTGATGTATTTAGCTGGTGGCGGTAAGTGGCGGTACGCCGCTCTGCTTTTTTTTGTGGCGATTTTGTGCGTTATCGCGTTAGCTTTTGCGCGCCCTTATATAATGGAGCGATTCCAAACTTTTTTTAATCCGAATGCCGACCCGAGGGGCGCCAGCTATCAAATTCACCAGTCACTTATTGCCATTGGTTCCGGCGGCTTGACTGGCCGCGGTTTTGGTCAAAGCATTAGGAAATTTAATTATCTGCCGGAGCCAATGGGCGATTCCATTTTCGCGGTGGTTGGCGAAGAATTTGGTTTTGTCGGTGCCGTCTTTTTAATTTTCCTTTTCACCGCTTTTGCCTGGCGGGGGCTTTGGATTGCCAATCGTTCCGCCGATACTTTTGCCAGCTTAATGACCGTTGGTATTGTTACGACAATCGTGTCCCAATCATTCATTAATATGGCGGCGATGACGAATATCTTGCCGCTTTCCGGCACGCCGCTGTTGTTCATCAGCCAGGGCGGCACTGCCTTGTTGTTTGCTCTCGCCGAAGCCGGCATGATTTTGGGCGTTTCCAGGCATATCAGGAAATGATTTTTGATGTTATTATATAAGGGCTGCGGTGATTAAAATTGTTAAAGACCAAATCAGTTTGGAGGAATTGCAAACACTAGCGAAAGAATTTTACGGCGCTATGATAAAAGGTGTCGCTGATATTGAGCGCGGCGTAGCGGCTTTCGGTGGCGAGTATCATATGGAAGCGAACATGATACTGATTGAAGACGGCTCGGGCCAATCCAATTTGTGGGGTTTCAATGTCTATTTCAAAAAACCGCGCGAGGATTGGCTGGAATATATTTCGTTGATAAACATTAGACCAGTCGACGGTAATTTTGATATGATGATTGGCGACGAGCAAATTCGGAATAAAGTTAAAGAAATTGTTAATTCAAAAATTGCATGAACACTAAACACTCGTCAGCTTTTTTGATGGCCAATCTTGGTAGCGAAGTGACGCGGCTTTTGAGCGCTTTGGAAAAAGGTGACAAAGAATTGTCGGAAAGCGCCAGAATACGTTCGGAAAAAATTATTGGCGAAATTGAATTATCTTTGGAAACAGAACCAAGCAAAAAAGAGGTGCGTCTTTTATCCGATGTCATTAATGATTTTTGCCGACCGAAACGCCGATATTCTGTCAGCTATATTGCGCTCAAGCAGTATTTTTTGCCGTTTGCTTTGAGGGTTTTTAATTAGAAACCTTTATGAAAATACTTTTAACAGGCGGAGGGAGCGGCGGGCATTTTTATCCGATAATCGCGGTGGCGGAAGCGATTCACAAGCTGGTTCGGGTGGAAAAACTAATCGCGCCGGAATTATACTTTATGTCCGATTTGCCCCGTGACGAGAAACTGCTCTATGATAACGAGATAATTTTCAAGAAAATTAGTGCCGGTAAAATCCGCCGCTACTTCTCATTGATGAACTTTACTGATTTGTTCAAGACCTTTTTCGGTACGCTCAAAGCCGTCGTTGTTGTCTACAGCATTTATCCAGATGTGGTTTTCGGCAAGGGCGGTTATGCCAGTTTTCCAGCGCTTTTGGCAGCGAGGATTTTCGGGATCCCGGTGGTTATTCATGAGTCCGATTCAGTGCCGGGCAAGGTCAATCTTTGGGCGGGTAAATTCGCCGCCAAAGTTGCCGTCTCTTATCCGGAGGCGGCGCGCTATTTTCCGGCCGACAAAGTGGCCTGCGTCGGCAACCCGATTCGGGAAAGTATCAAGAGTCCGGCGACGGAGGACGCGCGCGCCTATTTTGATTTTGTATCGGATTTGCCGGTAATTCTTATTATTGGCGGCTCGCAAGGCGCCGAACTGATCAATGACACCGTGCTCGGGGCTTTGCCGTCGCTTTTGCAAAAGTATCAAATTATTCATCAAACCGGCAAAAAACAATTTGCTTTGGCGAAAGAGATGGTCAGCGTGGCGCTCGGCGAAGGCGGTTCGTTGCTGGCGCGCTATAAGGTTTACGAATATCTGGATGATTTGCCGTTGAAGATGGCGGCCGGCGCGGCTGATGTGGTTGTCAGCCGCGCCGGCTCGGCGCTGTTCGAGTTCGCCGCTTGGGGCAAGCCAGCGATTGTTATTCCTATTACTGAATCCAATGGAAATCATCAAAGGGAAAACGCCTACAATTTCGCCCGTAAAACTGGCGCTACGGTGATTGAAGAAAATAATCTCTCGCCCAATTTGTTTGAGTCGGAAATCAGTCGGTTGCTGGCCGACCCGGCAAAAAGAGAAGCGCTTGGCAAAAGAGCTAAAGAATTTGCTGCCACCGACGCCGCCGACAAAATCGCCCGGGAACTCATCAACATCGCCATCACTCACGAAGTTTAGATAATTTTTTTGGAGCCGAAGGCCGGGATCGAACCGGCGACATTTCGCTTACGAAGCGAATGCTCTACCAACTGAGCTACTTCGGCTTGGTTTTAATTAATAAACGACCTTCTTTCACTCGATTACTCACTACTCGTCCCTTTCTACCATTTCCTCTGTTTGAACCTGCAAATGTAGGAGTTAAAGCGTCACAATTTGGGCAAATCAGACGCAGATTACCGTCAACATTATTGCGCCAATTACCGTCTATATGATCAGCTACTAATGGAACAACACCTGTCCTCGGATTAATTTTGGACCAACTACATAGCTGACACTTATCGCCAAATTTTCTACGCAGATATCGCTTAATGTAAGGCGAAACAGTGCCCGTCGTTTGTAACCCAACAACTTTCCCAGCTTTCCATTCCGAAATATAAGATTGATATTGATATTCTAGCTGGCAGGTATTACTGCAATACTTATACTTGGCGCGAGCTGGTTCTTCACCACAAACAAGACACGAAGTTCTCAATTTTTTTGGATTCGACATATACTAATGATATGTTATTAAGCGACCAAAGTCAAATTAAAAAACGGAAGTAAGTTGAAAAATTCTAATTATAGTAGTTAAAAATGGAAGTGTCTTTACGATTTCACTCGAACCTACTTTATCAAAAATTCCTGAGATTCGCACGCTCCGCGTGCGTGGTAACTCTAAGCTTAATCTTACGCTCCGATTCAGTGCCAACTCTAACCATTCCGCCAACGCCTCGCACCTTCTTACAGAAGCTGTACACCTTTCGCATTTTGAAGACAAAATGCTCAAGGTCTTGCGAAGCTCCAAGTATTCGTTTCTCACCTCGGCGTTCCCGCCCCTCTCGCCCTGCTTTGCAATTCCATTTTTTGAATGCGCGCGTGTTTTTTTCAGTATGGAAAAGCGGGCGAGAGGGGCGGGGCTTCTTCTAAGGAAGAAGCAAGCGGAATTTAGGAAAAGAAAAAAGATGGATTTATTGTGCCTCGTTCATCGCTATTTGTTTCGTCCGTGACTAAAAGGGGCCATCCTCGGCATTCGCCTCGGACATTTCCGCTAGGGCTACTCGCACCTAGATGTCTAGGTTTCCTGCTTATCCTCGCCATTCCCGCTCTGCGGAGCGGGCGCTCGGGCGCCATACTGTTTGGGGGAAGGAAGGAATCCTTCCCCCAGCTTCGCCTCGTCTCGGCAGGGCTCGACCAACCGGCTCAGCCAACCCCCTTTCTCGTTTTCATATCGGCTGTGTGTGGTATCGCTTTCGCTTCGGATTTCTGCATTGCAAGATTACGGCGGCGCTCATCCTTTAGTCATGGAGCCAAAAGTATTTTTCTACTGAAAAATCTTTCAGCCCTATCTCGCGCCGTCGCGCTCCGACCTTGCGAAGCTCCACGCCTTCGCTTCTCACCCTAGCGGAAATGTCCGAGGCTCAAATGCATCGTGCTTACCCCAGCGTGTGCGAGTACGCACACGCTTTGCCCACCCGTGCGCGCACGATGGAGACTCCCTTAACTCAAAATTAGACCTGCCGAGAAAGTCGTTCTCTGATTTTTTCTACTAAATCTTCGATTGTATAGTTTGATTTCACTAAATAGTAAGCAGGTTCATCGTTAGTGATTGCCGCCATAATTTTGTCATCATCCGCACTAAGATTTGTCAGTAGTATGATTGGAACTTTCTTCCCCCACTCATTGCCCTCTCGCAACTTTTTCATCATCGTTAAACCATCCATCTTGGGCATTATGATATCAAGTAAAATAATATCAGGGCGTTCGCGAAGCGCTGTCGCTAACCCCTCCTCACCATCCCTTGCTTCAAGAACACTAAAACCCTCTTTGACAAACTTGTCATGAAGCACATCTCGTAGCGATTTTTCATCCTCAACCTCTTCAATCACCAGTATTTTTTTGTCTTTTAATTCGTCGGTCATAGCTCAAATGTTAATAGTTTTTAAACAAGAGGATGTTTTTCTTATCCATCAAAAGAAGCTCCGCAATCAATCGGTGACATATTTTATATACTCAACTTGAATACGAGCAATCTCGTTTTCATCAAGATGACCTATTTTCTCCTGCAAGAGGCTTATATCAGCAGCAAATGATTGGTAGAGAAGAACAAAAGAAATCGTAGTTAACCCGCTGTGCTTCGTTGGCAGTATTTCTATCACGTATTTTTGATGAGTTTTCTTTTGAACAGAGGTACACGGGGCAACAGTAACAGTTTCGCCTGTTACTTGTGTCACAATAACATGTGGCCGAATTCCTTTTTGTATATGCCCCACTGCATTCGCATTATCAATAAGCCACACATCTCCCTTTCGTATGTTTTTATGTTCTGTTTTTTGCATGAATAATCACTTGCTGTTGTAAAGCGGTTCTCTTCCAAAATTCAGATTCACCTATGACTCGACGCGATTCACCATAAAAAGACCTTCGAAGTTTTTTCTTGGATGTAACAAAACTACCTTTTTTTATCTTTATTTCTTTCATATTGAAATATTACCACAACAGTCCGGCAATTCAAAGCCGTCGTTCAGGCTTAATGAGCCGCTTGGTAACGCCTTTCCTCCTTTTTCATCCCACCCAGAGGAAGTGTAACAAAAAAAGTCGTACCTGGATTTTCCTTTGCCACGCCGTAGCCTTCGGCGGACTTCGTCTCGCCAGAGGCAGACTCCGTCCTGCCGACGGCGGAGGCGGGAGACTCAAACCATATTTTTCCGCCAGAATTTTCAACGATTGATTTGACAATGTAAAGACCTAAACCCGTTCCGTCGGTGTCTTTCTCTCTCACATTATCGGCTCGGAAGAACTTAGTGAATATCTTACCTTGCTGGTTTTTGGGGATGCCATAGCCCGTATCAGAAACTTTGATTTGAATGTTCTTTTTATCAAAAGAAATAACAACCTCAATCTTCCCACCTTGTGGCGTATATTCCACGGCGTTGGCTAGAAGATTTTGAAAGACCATACGGAGAAGCTTCGGGTCGGTCAAGAACGGTGGGATATCTTTACTGAAATTTTCTATAAGTACAAGCTTTTTCTTTTCAATTTTAGGTTTTTGTTCATTGAGCACGCTTCCAGCAAGTGCAACGACATCGGTTGGCTTTGGTTCCATCTTAAATGTCCCGAGCTCAAGACGAGAAACGTCCAAAAGAGTGTTGACAAGTTCGATCATTCGCTGATTGCCTTGATAGATTTCATCAAGATATTTCTTTTGCTTGGGAATAACCGTACCAACATCTCCCTTTAAAATCATTTCTGTATACCAGCTGATGGTAGTCAGCGGAGTACGAAGCTGATGCGAGGCAAGAGAGACGAATTCGCTCTTGGTTTTGTCAATCTCTTTTTCTCTTGTAATATCTCTGAATACACTAATAGCGCCGATTGTTTGGCTTCCTATCTTGACTGGAGATACGGTAAATGCAACCGGAAACTTTGTCTTATCCTTCCGGGTATAAAAATAAGTTGCGGTGGTATTAGTGGCGTCTGTGATAGTAGTCTTTCTTTTGTGGAGGGCGAGGAAAAGCGGTCCCTCAGTTGGCGGTACTAGCTTGCCATTTTCAGTTGCGAGTGCAATTACCTCTGACCATATCTTACCAAGTACTTCTTGGCTACTCCAACCCGTAGCTACTTCTGCCGCTTGGTTTATAAACCCCACTCTCATGTCCTGACCTGAGAACACTACCCCGTCGCCAATACTTACAAGCATAGCTTCGTTTTTTGCTTGTGCTTCGGCAATTCTATCTCGTTCTCTTTCCAAATCCTCCAAAAGATTGAAGGCTGCCTTGCGCATATTATTAAGCTCTTCGACCCGTACCGTTAGGGATTTAGTTTGTTCAGCAACATTTTCCTCCAATCTTTTTATATACTCGGACGAGTCACTCTCGGATTCTTTTTTCTCTTCTTTAGAGGAAGGCGCCGTTGTTTCAATGGGTGATGATTTTCCATTAATTAATAACATACCAGTAGTCACATCAAAAAGAACCGACCGACCTACAACGCCACCGAGTTGTTCGTCTGTAATCTTGATGCCTAATTCCTGTAGGGTGTTTCGTATTGCTACAATATTTTCTTTTCCAATATCAGGTGTGTTTGGCATAACCTGTGCGCCACCCACAAGACGAGCAGTCAACGCAACCCCTCTGGCGCCCAATTCCAGCATTTGTTTGATAAGCTCATGTATAGCATGATTGGCATACTTCAAGGCATCTGCGTCTTCGGCATTAATAGACGGTGAAGAAGGAAGCATGACATGAGCAATGCCGCCGATTTTTCTTTCCTCATCATACAGAATTACTGCCACGCAACTTCCCAATGTCAGACATTGCAAAAAGGCAGGGGTATTGATGGCCTTCACTTCGCCCGTGGCGACTTCGATAGTCCTGTTTTCTTTTGTTTCAGTAAGTGTATTCATACCTTTTTGTCTGACGGACGCTGTTTCTCAAGTTCTTTTTTGAGCTCGACCATTTTAAGCTCTCGCCCCACAGTCGCTTTGTTAAATACTTCAAGTTGATGTATTTGCTCTTTGAGAAGATTTTCCGCCGCGGTAAGCTGCTGATTAGAGGCTCGAAGCTGTTGGGTGCTTGCGTTGAGCTGCTGGTTTGATGCGCGAATCTGCTGGTTAGAGGCTTTTAATTGCTGATTGGCAGCATCAAGGTCTCGTGTCCGGTCACGCACTTTTTGTTCCAGCCCCGCGTAGGATTCTTTTAATTTGCCCGCCATTTCATTAAATAATTTCCCCAATGCCCCAAACTCATCTTTGCTTTTTATTTCAAGTTTATAATCGAGATTCCCGCCGGCAATAGTTTTTGTTCCTTCGCTAAGTCTGCGCAACGAACCATTCATTGAGCGGCTTATTGAATACGACCAAATTGAAATTGCGCTAATGATAAATGCCAAAATAGCCATAACAAATTCAAACAAATATCCGGCTAAAATTAAACCTTTGCGGCTTAATTCAGATAAAACCAACATATTTGAAACACGCTCTTGAGTTTTCACCGAAAGCTGGTCTGTTAACCGCCCTATAATTGTTTCGCTCTTGCCTTGTTCAACAGCTCCAACAAGCTGGTCAAAAAGCGTCTTGGTGTCTAAGGAAACCTGGAGGGTATATTCAAATAATGCTTCTTCTTTGGGCGTGGTAAAAATAGGCTTGCCTTCGTTCAAATATGTTGATAAAGATTGGTACACAATATTCCACTGGGCTTTTGGCCGTTCAGATGAATGTGAAATATACTCATGCTGAAGCGATATTAGATGGAACGAATTCTCTGTAATTTTTTGCGCCAGTTGCTGTTTTTGCTGCAATCTTTGCAAATTAAAAACAAAAAGAAGCGTCGCGCCAATAAAAATTATCGCGAGGATAATCAGGATATTAGAACTTAATCTAAGTTTTGTGCTTACTTTCATATTATTTGATTATTGTAACTGCTTCGGGTTTTACTTTTTGGAGAGCGTCCAAATAAATATAATCTAGATAATTCGGAACCTCCGTCTTGTTAGTCAGTTTATTTTGAATAGCCCAGCGGGCCTCATCTTCAATTACTTGAATTATGGTTTGATCCATAAAAAGCCGTAATTGAAAATCGTTCCAAACCGAAGAAACGAAATTCTTGTCTATGCCCAATCTTTGAGAAACAATAGCAACAGCTTGGTCTCTGTTGTTTTGGATAAAATCCTCTGCTTGTTTAATTGCTTCCAAAAACCTGATTATTGCTTCGGGATGATTTTGAAGAAACTGCTGGTTAGTAACAAAATAAAAATCTTCTCGGAAAATTTTGTTATTGGGAAAAGTAATACTCTTGGCTCCTAATGATTTTTGAGCATTATAAATGTTCGGCTGCCAGGTAGAAATCGCATCTACGGCCCCGGCAGCTATGTTTTGAGTCAATTGACCAGTTGGCAAGTCTACTATTTCCACATCAGAAAACTGAATGTTGTTAGTATCCAAAAACAAACCGAGAAAGTAGTGGCCGGTAGAGCCTTTGGTCACGCCAAACAAACCGAGAAAGTAGTGGCCGGTAGAGCCTTTGGTCACGCCAATCTTCTTGCCGCGCAAATCTCCTGGCTTGGTTATGCCTCGATCGGTTCGAGCAAGCACAAAAACATCATTATAAGAAGAAACCATCCCCGCGGTAATCGCAAAGTCACTGCGCGTAAAACTATTAAACATAATCGGCGTTTGCGCCACAGTCACCATATCCAAACCGCCTTTGTCTAACATGGATGTAAAAGCGGCTCGCCCGGAATCAAATTCTTTTATGGTTACTTCTGTGCCGTTTTCCTGAAAATAGCCCTTGTTTTCGGCCACCCACACCAATGAGGGTAAAAGGCTTTTCTCCACACCGACAGTAATTTTCTCAATCGGGCCGGTGTATTTTGGAATTGACTTAGATTGCCACCACACGATACCGACAACAACGATAATAATTACTGCAACAACTAATATAATAATTTTTTTATTCATATAATTATTTTTTCTTAAGCTCCTCAATTTCTTTTTTGAGTTCCACCATTTTTAACTATGTTTATTTCAACCTTTAGTACCTTGTGTTTCCAATATCTCTTCTATTTTCTTAACGACATCATGAAGCTTCCAATCTGATTTGATCAAGTAGTGCATTGGCTTATGCGTTACTATATCCTCTACCAGCTGTTCTTTGGTCGCGCTTAGGTTCGTGAGAATAATAACGGGAACTTTTTCTCCCCACGCGTCTTCACGAATATGCTTGAGAGCAGTCATACCGTCCATTTCCGGCATCACAAGGTCGAGCAAGATAAGGTCGGGGTGCTTTCCGAGTGCAATCTCTACTCCTTCTTTGCCGTTTTTTGCCTCAAGGGGGTTAAACTTTTTGAGGCGAAGTATATCCGCAATCGCTTCGCGCAAACTCTTTTCATCCTCTGCTATCAGTATTGTTTTTTGTGTGTTCATAATGTTTTTTAGATTAATTAATTTATAAATCTGCTTTCTCTCGACGAAATGAGAAAGACACCTTTTTACCAAGTAACTTCTCGTACTCGGATACGAGGGTGGCGATAATCTTTGATGGACGCTCTGTCAAAGCAAGCACTCGACCAGTTGCTTTATCAATTTTGAGTCCGTCAATATTTGCCGCAATATCAAGCGCGTCATCGCCAACACGCTCACGCATTTCCATAATAGTGTCGCTTAAAATTTCATAGAAAGTACGCTCTCCATGAGGAATATCGGAATAATCAAATGGAGCGAACCTCACACTACGCCGACGCTTGATGAGTGCGCGACCTAACAAGACCATAAGAATACCTACAAGGAGAGTTATGCCTCCATATCGAAGGAAATCACTTTGGAAAAGTCCTAAAAGTTTTCTCTCTACGACAAAAGGAAACTCCGTGGTAGCGGGAGCAACTTGGTCTTGGTAGACAATGGAGCTTTTGGCGATATATAGTCCAGGAATCGTCTCAAAAGGAATCTGGATTGTCTTGACAAATGTAGCGGTTGTTTCGACCGCTACTGTTTCTGTAGATGTATATATTGTCTTGCCCGAAAGGTCAGTAATTTCGTACGTTATGGTAACGTCCACCCTGTTTCTATTGCCAAAGTTGAGTAGCTTGACTGAAAGTGGAAGAAACTCGCCTGGTGCGACTTTTGAGGCTAGCCCAGCGCCAGTGGTTTGGATTTGAGGTATGAGACTGATGTCAAAAATATTTTGTTCTCCTTGTGGCAGGTCGGGTAGCGGTGTTATGGACGATGCCTTTGGGGGCGACCCGACGGTTGCAACTACTCGGACTTGAGGTCTGGATTCTAATGTACTCTTGTTTTGCGCATTCAAAATAAAAGATCGCGGTCCGACAGAAATAATAGCTTCTCCAGCCACTTTAGCCAGGAAGGTAACGGTGCCAAAGGCCTCCGGCACAGAGAATCCTTTGGGGAAACCCGCGGTCTTTATAAACTGACCGCTTTTGTTGTCAATAAGGTCGTAGCCCGGCTGTGGCACGGCAAGCCAACTTGAAGCAAGTGCAAACGAGGTTACTTCCAGAATGTCAGGAGGAAAACCGAGTGTAAACCGCACTGTATAATTTTTCTCACCGGAAGGGTCAATCACGACCGGCATCGTAAAAGTTTGGCCTTTCTCAACCGTAATAACTTTGCTTTGAAAAATAAACGAACTGGCCTCTGCTCCTAAGGGTATAACCATAAATCCAAGCAAGATGGCGAATGTGGCAAAAAATGATTTTGGGGTTAAGAATTTCATAGTTATATTTGATATGTTATGCCCCAATAGACCATGAGAGCATTGAAGTTAAGAACATCCACACTAAATGTACTTCCCACGTTAGCGAGATTCTCCGCTCTACCCCAATTAACCATCAGAGAATTAAAATCAAGAATGTTGATGACGCCGTCTTTTTGGATATCTATCAGTTTTGCTTGCGCCGACATTGCAAGGTCTTCCACAGGCAGAGTTGGTATTGGGGTCGGAGTTTGAATAATTGTGCCACCGCTACCTCCTCCACCCCCTCCACCGCCAGATGACACAACAGCAGGAGTTGTGGCTTGTCGCCAATCAGTTCGGACATCGCAGTAGTTTGGACAGTCAAAGGTAATTGTCCCAATTAATGTGCCAGTTGCGGTACCGGAAAATCTTCCAGTAGAAGGGTTGATGGAAACATTGTTAAAATCAATCCAGCCTAGTTTCTCTCCCCACGCAGAGCCGGAAAGATTACCCGCGCCGTCACTTAAAACCCCTCCTTGAGCCGGATTAAATTTTATCCAGCCGTAATTGGCCGACCACGCGTATCCAGAAAGCGCACCATCATCCACTACCACATTTTCAAAGTTAATATAGCCAGCATTATTACTCCAAGCGTATTTGTATGGACTTGTAATCGTACCGGCCGAAACAAACGACAAAGGCAAAAACAGGGTGAGGATAGACATAAAAATTGTTAATCTTTGCTTTAGCATAAAAATAATTATGGGGTTTCAGTCGGAGGCAGAACAGCCTCTGGTTGAGATTCTGTGGTATTGACTGCTTCTATTGATGCTGGAGTCGGCTCATCCACGATCGGAGATATTGCCTCTGGTAATATTGGTGGAATGTCTGTTGGGGTTTCTGCTAGAGTTGGTTCATTTGTTGGGGAAGTAATTATTTCGGAAGTGGTGGTCGAAGTTTCGTTAGGCGTAGTTGGTGTTGGTAATTGCTCGGGTTCAGGAGATGTGTGAATTGGTGTATTTATTGCTGGAGTGACCCCGTTCTTTTGTAGAAGTATGTCTACTTGATCGCCATTTACACAGACTTCGCTCCCGTCAGATTTTTTAATACAAAGTTCTTCAGTATGGAATTTTTTAGTAAATATTTCTTCAAAATATCCACGGATTGCTGTTATGCGTGCAACAACAAGATCGGTGAGAAACTTTATTCCAGTAGAAATTTTGTCCGCAATGATAAGAATTGGATTACGACCAACTTCGGTTTGAATAGCGGTAATGTCTTCTAGAGAGGTGTTATTTTCATTAAAAACAAAATGCTTCACAAAAACTAAAACCATATCGACACCTTCACCATCGTAAGACGACAACGCTTGTCCTACTACTATTCCTCCATCCATAGCTCTCATAGCGACACCTGGTATTGAAGAAGGCGAGAGATAATCACCCGGCACAATAGCGCCATTTTCTGTTACAACTTTCACCGGCACTCTTCCTGATAAAGCTACGGGCAAAGCTTTTACTCCCTCTTTTTCCACGCCTCCAATAAGTATCCCCGGTCTAGTAGCGACGATGCCCAGTACATGTTGGTCGTAAGTATTTATACTCTTTCGTATTCCAGTTTTGAGACTTTGATCAAGTGAGACAACATCTCCTGCTTCTACACTCTCATCATTTGTGGTATATATTTCGGCCAAGTCAGCGCCGGTATCAATGACCGTTGCAAACATTTCATAAAGGCGAATATCAGTGTCTCCTGTTGCTGTTGAGGCACAGAGTGAATATGACTGCGATGACGCACCCGCGTCCACCTCAATGGCCGCGATTTCAAAATCGCCGATAACTGTACCAGAATTAGACGTGATGGTAATTATATTTGTTGCAAGAGTGCTACCCGTACAAGTTGCATCATCTTCAATCGAAAATACAAAACTTTGATCCGTGTTATTACTGCTCAAAATTTCTGCTTTTCCACGCACATATACATCGCCAGTTGCCGTTGATGGTGTAACTGACACCGAGGTAACGGTCACTTGGCTTGAGCCGATATTTGTAAGTGCTTCGGTTGTATCATACGAGGCGACGTGTTGAATATCTCCACCTGGTGGCGTAATACAGTTTGACCATGCACCATTTTCAAAACAGCGGAACTTGCTCGTATTTGAGTTATAGTATATTGCTCCATTGGTTCCAGTCGGATCACCGGATGAACTTTTTATATCCATTACCAACAAATCGGGTGTGGCTGAACCGCTACCACCGGCTCCAATCTGCACATTTCCCGTTGTTTCAGTACCAGCAATCTGCAAACCAATATTGCCTGTTCCGGTAATTCCTCCTCCTAATGCTAACGAACCTAATGTTCCAACACTGGTCAATGACGAATCAACCACACCTGAAGCCAGTGAAGTTCCTGTTAATGTTCCGGCTGACGCTGTGACAGTGATGTTCGCTGTTCCGTCAAAAGATACTCCATTGATGGTCCGTGCTGTTTGAAATGCGCTTGCAGTCCCTGCATTTCCAGATATTGTTGTTTGGTCTCCTGTATTCGTACCGGAAGAATTGCCAAGCACTATGAGCTGTGCATCAGTGACGTATCTTTTATTTAAGCTATCCAGAATATCAGCGGTAGAAAAGGAAATATTTCCAGTCAAGGCAAAGCCGTTGATGGTTGTAGTATTGGGGACTGAAGTGTAACCAAGAGCATCCTGTTTACTATTAAAAATACCCCAATCACCTGTTGTCAAAAGTCCACGATTGAGCAAAGAAGCCGATGGAATATTGAAAGAATGGATGTTGCCAATTGAGGAAATTGCGAAATCGGTACCAGTACTGCTAGCGACTAATGTCTGGGTAGAACCAGACTGGCCGTTTAAACTCAAGACAGCAACTCCGCAATTCTCCGAGCCAGGAGCGCAGTCGGGTTCCAGAGTTTGCCCCGGCTAAAATATTGTCGCGCTAGCGACTTGTGGATAACTTAGGTTAAATACGAGTAGAAGTAATACAAAAACTATCCCGATTTTTGGAAAGGCGGGTTTACTCTCTCTCTCTCTCTCTCTCTCTCTCTCTCGTGCTCGCGAATTGCGCTTGGTGTAAAGCATATTAAATTTTTCCAATTCTTGCTTTTTCATAAGATAAATCGCTTGTATTATTTTAACATATTTTTAAAACACAAGAATCCGAGTTTCAGACAAAAGACCAACTTTTTGGTGGGACGCGCTTCGCGCGTCCCACTTTCTGGGTGCTTCTGTATCTTTTTCTACAAAACTGGAGCCGATGTCCGGGATTGAACCGGAGACCTCGATATTACCAATATCGTGCTCTACCAACTGAGCTACATCGGCGTATAGATTTTTTAACGACCTATCAAAACAACTACATCGGCACCACCTCAATAGATTAATATAACCATCGAATATTATCAATCAGTTCTCGGGGGTCTCAAAGTTATCCCCAGTTGACAGATACCCCAAGGGGGTATAGGATACTGGTTATGAAAGATGAAAATAAAAATCGGCTCATTCGCCGGCTAAAAATCGTGGAAGGTCAAGTCCGCGGCCTTCAGGAAATGTTGAAAAAAGACGCTTATTGTATAGATATCATTACCCAAACATCGGCGGTTAAGCAGGGGTTGTCTAATGTTGAAGATATTCTTATGGAGAATCATTTGGGCTCGTGTTTGACTCATCAAGTAAAAAAGGGCAAAGAAAAACAAGCGGTGAGTGAGATTTTGAAGGTCTACAGATTAAAAAGAAAATAAATTATAAAATAATTATCAATTAATTTAACTAATATGATGTATGGACTATATGGCGACTCTGGGGGCTGGGGCGCGGGCAATATGATGGGCTGGTTCGGCGGCGGTTTTATGATGATTCTATTCTGGGCGGCAGTAATTATTTTTGTTGTTTGGTTAGTGAGAGAAATTAGTGGAAGGAATAATGAAAAACCTAATTCAAATTCCGCTCTTGAAATTCTCAAGGAGCGTTACGCCAAAGGGGAAATCAACAAAGAAGAATTCGAGTCCAAGAAAAGAGACATTGCGTCGAGTTAAAATTATCAGCTCATAAAAATTATTATGCTTGCATATAAAAGTTATGTTTCCAAGTGCGTTCTTGGCGCGGAGGTTATTTATGTTTTCTGTCTCGTTGGCGGATTATTACCGTGGCGTTCTTTGCGGGGGATTGAATTGCACCACGCGCTGTTTGAAACACTGCCGGGGTTCACATGGCTTACATTGGGAAGTGTGATATGGGGAGCGGTTATGTTGGCCGTTTTTGCGATTGTTTTCGGGGCTTATATGGTCTGGATGCATAATTCCAGCTTAGTCAAATGAAAGCCGTTTACAAAATACAAGGAATGCATTGCGCCGGTTGCGTGGCAACGATTGAGCGCGTGCTTTCAAGGACGGCTGGCGTGCGTTCGGCTTCGGCAAATTTTGCTTCAGAATCGGCCTTGATTGAATTTGATGAAAATATTATTTCCGAGTCGGCTCTTGTGAAAGCAGTAGAATCAGTGGGGTATGATCTCATTTCCAACAATATGAAGACAGATTCCCCCAAAAAAGATGAAGCAACTGTCGGTGGAAATATTGAAACAATTTCAGTAAAAGTTTTGGGAATGGACTCTCCCCATTGCGCTATGGTCGTGGAAGGAGCGATAAAAAAATTGTCGGGCATAAAAAACACGGATGTTGATTTTTCAAACCAGCGGGCAAAAGTAGTTTTTGATTCCAAAAAACTCACCGCCAGTGAAATTTTTAAAGTAATAACTGATGCGGGATATAAACCGATTGTGGAAGAAGGCGAAGCGGAAGAAATTTTGGATAAGGAAAAAGTTGAAAGAGAAAAGCAAATGAAAATTATGAAGCGCAAGCTTACTGTCGGCGGCGTTCTTTCACTTTTTATATTTTTGGGCAGTTTTCCGCAATGGTTCTCTTTTGCGCCGCAGATTTTAAACAATAATTGGATACTTCTCCTTCTGACGACGCCAGTTCAATTTTGGGTGGGCTTTCAATTTTACAGCGGGCTTAAGCTTCTTGTAAAATACCGCACGGCTGATATGAACACCTTGATTGCCATCGGAACACTAGCCGCTTATTTTTACAGCGTGGCAGTTACGGTTTTTCCTTCTTTTTTTACACAAGGAGGGTTGATACCGACAATTTATTTTGACACCTCGGCGATTATTATTGTCCTGATTCTTTTGGGAAAATATTTTGAGGTCTTGATGAAAGGCAGAGCTTCGGAAGCGATTAAGAAGCTCATTGGTCTGCAACCAAAAATCGCAAAAATTTTGAGGGATGGGAAAGAGATTGAAATATCTATATCTGAAGTGCAAGTTGGAGATTTGATAATTGTTCGGCCTGGAGAAAGGATTCCGGTTGACGGAAAAATCACCGAGGGCGACTCGGAAATTGACGAATCAATGGTGACCGGAGAATCAATGCCGGTTCACAAAAAGGCTGGCGGCGCGGTTATCGGTAGTACCATAAATAAATTCGGAGCTTTTACTTTTCAAGCAACAAAGGTAGGCAAAGACACGGTGCTTTCGCAGATTATTAAAATGGTGGAGGAAGCCCAAGGTTCAAAAGCGCCGATTCAACGGCTGGCTGACCTCGTTTCCTCTTACTTCGTCCCAGCGGTTTTTGTTGTTGCCGTTTTGACTTTTATCGTTTGGTTTTTCTTTGGACCCGTTCCGGCTTTTACTTTTGCTCTTATAAACTTCGTGGCAGTCCTCATAATCGCTTGCCCATGCGCGCTTGGTCTCGCCACGCCCATGGCTATTATGGTTTCCTCTGGTAGCGCCGCCAGCAGGGGGATTTTGGTAAAAGACGCCGCTTCCCTTGAAATTGCCAACAAGATAAACGCAGTAATCTTGGATAAAACCGGCACTCTTACTCAAGGCAAACCGGTGGTGACGGATGTAATAATAGCTAACGACCAACGACTAACGACCAACGACATTTTAAAAATTGCCGCGAGTATAGAAAACAAATCTGAACATTCTTTGGCACAGGCAATAGTTAATAAAGCGAAGGAAGAAAAAATTAGCTTGTCGCCGGTGGAAAATTTCCAAGCCATTTCTGGCCATGGTGTTTCCGCGACGCTTGAAAATAAAAAAATTTTACTGGGCACAAGAAAATTAATGGCTGACAATAAAATTAATGCTGTAGCATGGGAAGAAAAAATAATAAATTTAGAAAGTCAGGGCAAAACCGCAATGATTCTGGCGGTTGATAACGAGCTCATTGGTTTAATCGCGGTGGCCGATGTGTTGAAAAGAGAGTCAATTGAAGCGGTCCAAGTTCTCAAGAAAAATAATATAGATGTTTGGATGCTAACCGGAGATAACAAGCGCACCGCCCGCGCCATCGCGGCCGAGGCGGGTATAGACAATGTGATGAGCGAGGTCCTGCCTGACAAGAAATCGGAAAAGGTGCGCGAGCTTCAGGATCAGGGGAAAATTGTGGCGATGATCGGCGATGGTATAAATGACGCGCCCGCTTTAACGCAAGCCAATGTCGGCATTGCCATGGGCGAAGGTACGGACATTGCCATGGAGTCAGCCAATATCACGCTGATGAGAGGGGACATGATGCTTATTCCGGAGGTGATAAAGATTTCAAGGCGAACGATGAGAATAATAAAACAGAACCTTTTCTGGGCTTTTTTCTATAATGTTGCTTTCATCCCGGTGGCGGCAGGCGTCCTCTATCCATTTTTCGGAATCTTGCTCAATCCTATTTTTGCCGCCGCCGCCATGGCATTCAGCAGTATTAGCGTTGTCTTAAATTCCTTGCGGTTGCGGAGAGTAAACTTAGATGTATAATAAGTCAATGAAAAATTTTGCGGCAATATTAATTCTTATCAGTTTCATCAGTATGGCGGTTTTTGGCGCGATTATTATCAACGATTCTATGATGAATCATAATGGCTGTATCGCTTCCGCTGTTACTGGTGGTGATTGCCCGATTAATCAATTAGCCCTCTTCTTTCATCATCTAGCGCCGCTTCAAGCTCTTTTCATTTCATTACCGCTAGCGCCAGTGGCTTTTTTCCTTTTATTGTTATTATTTTGGGCGCTCGCGGTCTTTCTGTTGTTTGACAGAATATATTATCCGCCAGCCAGTTTATCTTTAGCGTATATAAAGAATAATAGAAGCAGGGAACATTTTCACAAATATCAACTTTTGCGTTGGCTCGCTTTTTTGGAGCACAGCCCCTCCTTTTAAATAGTGTCCGCGAGAGTTTTTTCGCGCGCTAGTTTTGTCGTCTCGCTATAAGATTTTTTATCATTTATATTTAATTTAATCTATGAAAACAAAAACAATTATTATCGGTGCGGTTATCGTTTTGGGTATTATTGGTTTAATGTGGTGGGGTTGGGGCAATCAAACTGCCGACATTCCAAAGGACTACGGAGCGGCAAGCGCTCTTTTGGCATCGGAAAAATTATACGATTTCGGTTCAATCTCAATGAAGGACGGCTTAGTCAATCATATATTTAAGATTACCAATTCTTCGGACAAAGATGTCTTGGTGAAAAAAATTGTCACTTCCTGTATGTGCACCGAGGCCTATATTGAAAGCGAAGGCAAAGAAAAAGGACCTTTTAGCATGGAAGGCATGGGTTATGTTCCGCCAGCCAATGAAACCATCAAGGCCGGTGAATCGCGAAATGTCAAAGTTGTCTATGACCCCAATGCTCACGGTCCGGCGGGAGTCGGCGCCATTGGCCGTCTTGTTTACATTACCGACGCGGCGGGTGGAGAGCTTCAACTTGAAATAAAAGCGCTAGTAACCCCTTAACATTATGAAAAGAATAATAACGATACTGGCGATAATTACAGCCGCCATCGTTGGCGTGGTTTTTTTGAAGAACCTTCCCGGAATGTCTACTTTTATCTGGAATTTGTCGCAAGGCGGTATTTGGCTTTTGCCGTTGGTTTTAATTTCCGCGATTTTGGACAGCGTTCATCCCTGCTCATTTTCCATTTTGCTTATCACCATCGCTTTCTTGTTCGGGATGCAGATGACCAGAAAGAAAATCCTGCAGATTGGCGGACTTTACATCGCCGGTATTTTCGCCGCTTACTTCACCATCGGCATCGGTTTGCTAAAAGTGCTTCACCTTTTCAATGTGCCGCACTTTATGGGCAAGCTGGGCGCGACCTTACTTATTGTCTTTGGCATGCTGAATATCATCAATGAATTATTTCCGAAATTTCCGATTAAACTGAAAATTCCTTCGGTGTCTTACACCGCTATGGGTCGGCTGATGGAAAAAGCGTCATTTCCAGCTGCTTTTGGTTTAGGACTTCTAGTCGGTGTCTGCCAATTTCCCTGTATGGGCGGACCTTACCTGATGATAATAGGATTACTTCACGACAAGATGACTTATTTCGCCGGCTTCGGCTATCTGACACTATATAACTTGATTCTCATTTTGCCTCTGGTGGTAGTGCTTTGGATTGCGGCTGATAAGGTGATTGTGGATAAAGTTCAAGAATGGAAAATAACGAATTTGAAAGGTCTGCGACTCTGGGCTGGTTCGGCTATGATTATTATTGGCATCTTAATCTTCTTTATTTAAAAAATAAAAATATGGAAAAAGAAAAAAATAATTCTTACGCAATACCGATAGCTATTGTAATCGCGGGAGCAATGTTGTCTGGGTCTTGGTTATACATTTCGCAAAATCCGCCAAATAAAATTTCCGAAGAAAAAAATCAAAAAATCGCGACGGCGCAAAATGTTTCTGTTTCAGCGCTTGAGGAGGCCGTGCTTCCTTCCGTTGGTGTGATTCTTCCTGTATCGTGGGGCGACCTCGGCGCGAAACTTGTCAGTGTTGGAGCGATTGACGAGGTTAGGTTTAAAGCTCTCTACGATGAGCGTGGACAATTCCCGGAAGAATATAAGAGCTTACTTGTTGGCAATAATGCCGATAAATTAAAAATTACCAAAGATAATGCCGGTTATCTGTTGAATTTGTTTTGGGCATTGGGTTTGGCAAGCAAAAATCCTGTCTTGGATTCGGGCGAAATGGCAAATCCCAGATATGGCGGCGCGGGAAATTTCGCTTCCACCGGCGGTTGGACTATGGCTCAAGGCAACCCGATGGACCATTACAGCCGCCATAAGTTCTTTAACTTAATGCCGGAACAGCAAGCGCTTGTTGAAAAAATATCAAAGGGGATATACCGACCGTGCTGTAATAATTCCACTCACTTTCCGGATTGCAATCACGGTATGGCGATGCTCGGACTTTTGGAGTTGATGGCTTCGCAAGGCGTGAGCGAGCAGGAGATGTGGCAAGCCGCTCTGGCGGTCAATTCTTATTGGTTTCCCGATACTTATCTTACCATCGCGACTTATATGAAAAACAAAAGTGTTGAATGGAAAGATGTGAAGCCGGAAGAAATTCTTGGCGTCAATTATTCCAGTGGTTCGGGTTATCAAAAAATAGCGTCGCAAGTTGTTATTACGCCGAGTAATTCTCAGGGTGGTGGATGCGATGTTAGTGCCGGGCAATCAGTTTCTGTTCCGCAACAAAAACAAAGTGGTTGTGGAATATAATTGTCCGAATTGAATTTAATTAGAATTTGCGGTATATTATTTTTGCCGCCAGGTTCACATTGGGAAAAGAAACCAATCTGTCGCTTTTTCTTTTGTTCCCCGAACTAAAAGGAGAACCGCCTTACAGGCCAAAAGAATAAAAGTGCCCATTGTCCCTGGCGGCATTTTTCTTTGATATACTTAATTACAAAATGTCTTTTTCGGACAAGCTTTTTGCTGACCAGCCCTTGCCCCACCTCGCAAAAAGCTTGTCCTCAACGCCATTTTGTAATTCAAAAAATATGGACGAAAAAGAAAAAAAAGAAAATCGCGTAAAAGAAATTGAAGCGGCAATAAATGGCGCGGATTTTTGGGCTGACAAGGCGAAGGCGCAGGCGCTTATCAAGGAACTCCAAGAATTAAAAGTTGAAGTGGAGGGTGGCGGAAAATATGATAGTGGTGGCGCGGTGGTAACGATTTTTTCCGGCGCTGGCGGCGATGATTCGGAAGATTTTTCCGCAATGCTTTTTGGTATGTATCGGAAATTTATTGAAAAGCGCGGCTGGTCGTTTGCCATAATTCATCAAAATCAAAATGACCATGGGGGTTTTCGTAATTTAACTTTTGAAATTCAAGGTCATCCGCCAACTGGCGGAGTTTACGGAACACTTAAGAACGAATCAGGCGTCCATCGCTTGGTAAGGATTTCACCCTTCAATGCCCAGAAAAAACGCCACACTTCTTTTTCTATGGTGGAAGTGATTCCAAAGCTGGAAAAAACTTCGGAAATAGAAATTCCGGAAAATGAAATAGAGGTGACTTTTGCGAGGTCGTCCGGTCCTGGGGGACAAAATGTAAATAAAAGAGAAACAGCCGTCAGAGTTGTCCATTTACCGACTAAGCTAGCTGTTCATGCGGAAACCGAACGCTCGCAGGCGCAAAACAAAGAGAAAGCGATAACAATTTTGAAAGGCAAGCTTTACAAACTTCGCGAAGACGAACGCAAGGCAAAAGAAAAAGGAATGTATATTTCCAAAACGACCGCCATAGAATGGGGTAATCAAATCCGCTCTTATGTGCTTCATCCTTACAAAATGGTGAAAGACCATCGCACCGGCGTAGAAACCGCGCAGGTAGACAAAGTCCTCGCCGGCGAACTGGACGAATTCATTGAAGCGGAGAAAAACTTATAACATATAGCTTGTAACATATAACTTTAATACAAAAATCACCTCAATTTTTTCGGTCATTGAAAATATCCTTATTTTAAGCCATATTTTGGCATATACCCCAAAGAAAATTTTTTCTACCCGATTTTTGCTGCATAAGGTCAGATACATATTGCACTCTTTGGTTTCCCAAAAGGAGTGAGCTACTTCAACAAATTTCGGGGCACAAAAGGATTCATCAGC
>MHSF01000027.1 GCA_001822695.1 Candidatus Taylorbacteria bacterium RIFCSPLOWO2_02_FULL_44_35
AAACTCTCACCCGTGGAGTTTATGCTATCATCACCATATTATCAGCTAGTCGGAGACCGAGAGTGCAAAACTGGGTGGCCTTATACAGAATACCACCTTTGTTTATTACCCTAAAACTGTCGGGACTCACACGCTAGTATTTTCTTGGAATGGGATCGTCAAAAATGTTGGGATACAGGCAACAGAATATATTGAGGTCACTCCGGTTATCAGAGAACTTTCCAAATTACCTCAAGTTATAGAAATAAACACCACAAGTAGTGTTAGTCTAGGATACTTTAAGGTGTCGAAAGCTGATGAGAATGTTAGTGGAGAAGCTTACGATGTTAAATATGAATCAGATCTTTCAACTCAAGATTTTGTGAAGATATCAAAAAATGGCAGTATCTATTTTGTGAGTGTTATTCCAAAAACCAATATGTATTCTTTGCCAGTGGGTATTCACACGGTGACAATTAAAGAAGTAAAGGTTGTAGGTATCAGTTCCGGTAAATACTATTATGTTTCTGGCATTCCAATTACTTTTACTTTTGAAATTAAGGATATTCCGCAGGCAGAAATTATACCTATAAAGACTTCTCATATTTACACAACAATAACAAACGGTTCAGTTAACAACATAGGTACCATAGGTTCTTTCAAAATTAAACTAAACTCAAATAGTGGAGTTTCCATTGTGTCATGTCGTGTTCGTGTAGAAAGCAGTGACTTCTTCAAGGGATATATAGGAAAAGTGGAAGAAATCCCTGGTTTTGAGTGTGAAAATTCTGATCTGGCAAATCTCTTAGAGTCCAGCACCGATAATAACGGGGTATCTAATACCATCTACTATTTCTTCGTCGGTTGGGTTGGAACTCATGATTGGAGCAAATATATGAATCTTCCAGAGAGCACGGTAAAATTCCACATCGAAGATTTCAAGGTTAAGGATCAAAGAACGGGAATAATTCGCACAGTTCAAAACTCTCTGGTTTTTGAAATGAATATTGTTAAACCCTAGTTAAATGAAATCTTGGCTTTCACAAAATTGGTTTAGGAAAAGCGTAAAAACATCAAAAAATTAAAACCCACTAATAAAATTTATGATAAAAAACGAATGCAAACATGAATGGGAAAAGCACACGAATTTCAAACAAAATTTAGGTGCTTCTATATATCTGTGCAAAAAATGTAACACCATTATACCTGCTCCGGAAGTTTTTCAACTAGAGACACTTTTGGAACTCCGGGGTTTTCAAAAATACATCGCTATTATTGCGATTGCCATTTCTTTCCTCGTGTTACTTGTTGCGTTTTTTAAACCTTAGTAAAAACAATATGAATTGCGAGGTGTTACATAAAGAATATAGCCAATTGAAAACGAAGGTGCACGCCGTAGTGAATGGATCTCAAAGGGGTAAACCTTATGAATATATAGATTATAAGGATGTGTTGAAAATAAAAGAACTTGCAACAGAGCTAACACTGCGCTGCAAAAATTTTGTTAAAAAATTGTCAGCGGCAGATCGCTATGATCTTAAGAAAGATGTTGATGATTAGAATAACCACCCTGTGAAGGTCGAGCCTTCACACCGCTTAAAAATAAAAAAGTGGACACGCCGTGTTCACAGGCTACATTTTTTCCCCTTCAAGCGGTGGCTTGGAAAAAGTGGATTTTAGCCAGAAAAGTGTTATCATTTGGATATGGAAGAGATACTGGGAAAATTGAAAAAATACTTTTCCGAACGGGACGATATCCTAATGGCTTTTTTGTTTGGCTCGCAGGCGAAAGGTTTGGCGCGTTCCGAATCGGATATTGATATCGCTATTTATCTCAAAACGCAGAGTGGCGATATGGATTTTGAAAGTGACAACCATTTTGAAAGCGAGGATGAAATTTGGTTGGATTTGGAAAGAATTTTGGGCAAAAAAGTTGATTTGGTGATTTTGAACCGCGCGCCAGCCGGCGTGGCATTCGCGGCAATAAATAGCGGTAAAGAAATTTGCGCCAAAAACCCGGGCTTGCGAACTAAATTTGTTTTACTGGCCAGCGCTGTGGCCGAAGAAATGCGCGATTTTGCCCGCGATTTTTTAGCCATCAAGGCGCGTTCGGCCTCGCTTAATGAAACCGACCGAGTTCGACTTTTGCGGTTAGTTGACTTTTTGGAAGGGGAACTTGCCGATTACAAAAAATTTACCGTGCTTGACCAATTAAAATATCAAAACAACAGAGGGCACAAGCGGGAATTGGAAAGATGGGCGGAGAATATCATCAATTCCAGCATTGATATCGCTAAAATTATGGTTGGTTCGGAGAAAAAGGATTTGCCAGAAACCTATCGGCTGACGCTGGCCGGCCTTGCCCTGCTTAAAGGTTTTGAAAAAGAAAAAGCCGAAGCGTTGGCCGGTTTTGCCAAGATAAGAAATATTCTCGCTCACGAATACTTGGATATTCGTTTTCCCAACTTAAAACGCTTCGCGGAAAATTCGGAAACGGATTATCGTTATCTGGTTGACTTTGCGAAAAAATTTGCAGTGGAAAAATAAATAGCGACTATTTATTTTTCAAAATCTCGTCAATGAGGCCGTATTTTTTGGCTTCGTCGGCGGACATAAAGAAATCGCGGTCAGCGTCTTTTTCTACCTGCTCAATTGTTTTGCCGGTATTCTTCGCCAAAATTTTATTGAGATTTTCTCGCATTTTCAAAATGTGTCGGGCGGTAATTTCAATGTCGCTAGCCCGGCCTTCAGTACCGCCCCAGGGCTGGTGAATCATTACTTCCGAATTGGGTAAAGCAAAGCGTTTGCCTTTCTTCCCAGCCGAAAGAATGATGGCGGCGCCGGAAGCGGCCACTCCAACGCAAACGGTGGAAACATCATTTTTGATATAATTGATAGTGTCCAAAATCGCCAAAGTTGCGGTAACCGAACCGCCGGGCGAATTGATATAAAGGGAAACATCTTTTTTCGGGTCTTCCGATTGAAGAAAAAGCATTTGGGCGATAACGATATTGGCAATATTATCGTCAATCGGCCCGCCAAGAAAAATAATGCCATCGCGCAAAAGGCGGGAGTAAATATCGTAGGCCCGCTCACCAAACTGTGATTTCTCAATGACTGTCGGTATTAACATGCGAAGAGTATAGCAGATTTTCTTTTTTTTACAAAACTGGTAGAATACTATTATGTCTAATGAGTCGGGACAAATCAGTTTCAACATCACTTCCGGCGCGGTGGTAAAAGCGATTATTGTTACCAGCTTGTTTTTCCTGCTGTATTTTCTGCGCGATCTTGTTTTGGTAGTTTTGGTTGCCGTTCTGATCGCTTCGGCGATTGAACCGTCCATTCGCTGGCTTAAAAAATATGGGGTGGCGCGGGTACTCTCGGTAGTCGCCATTTATATTTTAATCGGCTTGATTCTGGCTGGTCTCTTTTATTTCCTTCTGCCGACTTTCTTAAGCGATTTGTCCAGCTTGCTGGATGTCTTGCCGAAATATATTGATTCGGTGAGTCTCTGGAAACCAGCCGGCGACAGCGCGCTCACTAATATTCTGTCAAGCGGTGGGGAAATCGCTTTAGCGCCGCCGTTCTCACTCAAAGAGCTTGTCACCAACTTCAGTTCGGCTTTGACTGGCACAGCCGAGGGTTTTTTTCAAACCATTAGCACGATTTTCGGTGGTATCTTGAGTTTTGCCTTGATTATCATTTTATCTTTTTATCTGGCGGTTCAGGAAGACGGTGTGGCCAAGTTTTTGAAAATTGTTGTGCCGCTCCGCTATGAGAATTACATCATCAATCTGTGGCGCCGAGCGCAAACGAAAATCGGCTATTGGATGCAGGGCCAACTTCTTTTAGGTCTAATCATTGGTATTCTGGCTTATCTTGGGCTTACTATCCTTGATATACCACACGCTTTTCTTTTGGCGTTCTTGGCGGCCATGTTTGAAATCATTCCGGTTTTCGGACCGATCCTTTCAGCGATACCTGGCATCCTGGTGGCGTTGTCGCTCGGCGGCATTCCCAAGGGGTTATTGGTCGCCGGTTTTTACCTCATCATTCAACAGTTTGAGAATCATTTGATTTACCCGCTGGTGGTCAGAAAAATCGTTGGCATTTCGCCGATTCTGGTAATTCTCGCCCTGATCATTGGCGCGAAACTGGCTGGCTTTTTGGGAATATTGTTATCGGTACCGCTGGCGGCCGTTTTGGTGGAATACCTGGATGATTTTCAGAAGGACAAAATCGCCCGCTTGGCCAAATCCAATTTACCGATAGAGTAAAAGCTGTGGCTAAATTTTTCTACATCACCACCACCTTGCCTTATGTAAATGCCGAGCCGCATATCGGTTTTGCGATGGAAATTATTCGCGCGGATATTGTGGCGCGCTATAAAAAACTTTAGGGTTACGAAGTATTTTTTAATTACGGGACAGATGAGCACGGTTTGAAAGTCTGAAAAAAGCCGAAGAACTCCGAATACCAATTGAAAAATACATGGAGAGTTGCGCTATGCAATACCGGAAGCTCAAAGATTTACTCGGTCTTTTGCCCGAGGTGAATTTTATCCGCACTACTGATTTGCGCCATGTAAAATCGGCGGAAGAGTTTTGGAAGCTTTGTAAAAAACGCGGTTATATTTACAAAAAAAATTACAAAATAAAATATTGCGTTGGTTGCGAACTTGAAAAAACAGAATCGGAAAAAGCTAAAAAATATCGGCGAGCTACTCTCGGAACTTTCGGAAATTGCCGAATTGCTTTTGCCGTTCTTGCCGGAGACCGCTGACAAAATTCTAGCACTAATTAAAAATGGTGAGACACCGAAAATACCTTTGTTTCCGAGAAAATAAAAGTTTGTTATATTTATAGTAATCTTGGTTTCCCCGAGTCTGACTCGGGGAAACCACAAATTTGTAATTTATGAAAGGTTTAGAATTCTTCGTTCCTTTGACACTGCTTCGAAATATTTTTTGGGATACATTGTATCTTAACCTTTGTTTATGATTCCCACGCATTTTGATGTTCATGGCCATCCGAATTTCGCAACTTTTGCTCAAGACCGCGATAAGGTGGTAAATCGCGCGCTGAAAAATGGCGTGTGGTTAGCGGCAGTTGGCGCTGATCGCGTAAGCTCGACCCGGGCGTTAGCTTTGGCTGAAAAATATGAAGAGGGTGTTTACGCCATTGTCGATTCTCACCCAACAACCGACGAGGAATTTGATTACGAATTTTACAAAAAATTGGCGGCCAATCAGAAAGTGGTAGCCATAGGGGAATGTGGATTGGACTATTTTCGCGATGCCAATAAAAAACAAGAGGAAATTTTTAGAAAACAAATTGAGTTGGCGAATGAAATTGAAAAGCCGCTTCAGTAGAAAAATATCCGTGCCTCGCGAGATATGCGCCAATAAAGAATTTTTTAGTATTGCGTCCTCCTTTTTATCGTGTTAGGATGCCGCCATGGAGGAAAATCAGGAATCGGAGAAGGGAACGCGCGTTTACGAGGTGGGTTTTTTACTTACCCCAACTCTAACTGATGAAAAATTATTGCAGGTTTTTGCAGCCATCAAAGAAACCTTGGGTGGCGCCAGCCCGGCCATGCTAGGCGAAGGTTTTCCCAAACCCCGGCCTTTAACTTATCCCATCAACAAATATGAATCGGCCTTCTTTGGTTGGTTGAAATTTGAATCAGGTTTAGAGGTGCTGGCAACTTTGCGGGAGTTTCTGAAAAATAACGCGGCAGTGATTCGTTTTCTCATTGTGAAAACCATTCGGGAAAATCCTACTACCCCGGTCTTTTTTGGTAAGACCAGAGAACGAACGGAAAAACAGGTAAAAGTTAAAGAAGCATTGGCGGCTGGAACAAAAATGACCACCGAGGAACTTGATAAGACCATCGAAGAATTGGTGGTAGAATAGTTTAGTAAGAATGTCCAATTACTAATTTCCAATTTCTAATCAATGTCTAATGCCAAAATGTTTAAAATTAAAAAATTAGTTATTGCCCGCCCGACTGAAACAGTCGTTTCGGGCGGGGGATTTAATTAGCAATTGGAAATTAGATATTAGAAATTTCAGAAAATATGTATATCAACAAGGCGTTTATTTTCGGCAATTTGACCCGCGACCCAGAAGTACGAGCGTTGCCGTCCGGCGCCCAAGTGGCAAGCTTTGCCGTGGCCACCAACCGTGTCTACAAAGACAAAAACGGCGTTCAACAAAAATCAGTGGATTATCATAATATCGTGGTTTTCGGCCGACAAGCCGATATCGCCGCCCAGTATTTGAAAAAGGGCCGGAGCGTTTTTATTGAGGGACGGATTCAAACTCGCAGTTGGGACGACAAAACCAGCGGAGAAAAAAAATATCGCACCGAAATTGTCGCCGAACGTTTCCAATTCGGACCGCGCACGGGCGAAAGTAATTTCGTTCAATCAACCGACACCGCGACACCAGCTGGCGCGGTGGGTAAGGAAGTGAAAAAGAAAGAAAAAGAAAGCGACGAAGAAGGTGGCGCCATTCAGTATCCGGAAGAAGAAATTAACGCTGATGATATCCCGTTTTAAGAAAAACGAAAATATCAAGTTCCAATGTTCAAGTTCCAAACAAATCTTAATAATTAAAATTTGAAAATTGAAAATTGAAAATTGTTTGAAATTTGGAATTTGTGGTTTGGAAATTATTTTTTTAATTTTTATTAAAAATGAAAAAAATTTGTTATTTTTCACAAAATAATATCAAGTATATTGATTACAAGGACACGGAACTTTTGAAAAAGTTCTTGGACCCGCACGGCCGGATTATGCCGCGCAAAAAAACCGGTGTCGCCAGCAAGTATCAGCGCCAACTCGCTCTGGCCGTCAAACGCGCCCGCTTCTTGTCTCTTTTGCCCTATATCGCTCGGTAGAGCGATCGGGCGATCGCCTTTGGCGATTTAGCCCTATATTGCTAGGTAATTTATCATGATATATAATATTATCTATGAAAAATATGAATAATTTTGAAGACCCGAGAGAAAATCCGAAAATTGAGGGTGGAAACGCTGCGCCAAACGAAATTCGCTATCCGCGCAAAAGAATCGAGCGGGAAGTCACGGAAGAAATGGGAAATCCTAATCTCGCTGAGAAAGCCAACAGAGAAAATGACCTTATAACCGATGTGAATTCAATAATCCTAGCTGGTGGATTTTATTTTGACGACAAGACCAAAGGTTTCCGCCATGGGTACGAACATAATCCGAAAGCTGTTGCGGCAATGGAGAAAAAACAAAATGAATTACGCGTCATTCGAGAGCAGTTTGGTGAAGAACTGGATTTATTCAGATTAAAGAGTTTTTTAAGATGTCGCGCAGAAAAGCTTTTTTGGCCAACAGAAAGATTTCTGGACAAGCTCTATCAGCCAGAAACAATTGAGAAATTGGCCGGGAAGTTAAATGGGAGTGAAACAAAACAGCTGCTTGAGTTTATTCAGCAAGGTCTAGCCAGGCCGCTTGGTACGCTTCTTGAGAATAAATGGATTTGCGAACAAGCTGTAGCTGAGGGAAACCGTGGCGATGAAAACTACAGTTTAATGAAAGAATCATATTCGAGAAAGGATGTTGGGGAATGCGAACATAATCTTCTCTGTCTTTCTAAACTTCTTCCTGTGCTGCCCGAGGATGTTCAAGAACAAAATCAAAGGCTAGTAGATGAAACATTGCATCTATTGGATTGGGTAAAGGAAAAAGGACAGTGGCAACAGTAACATTAGTAACATTGAATTCGTGGCTACCTTGACTCTGGTGATACACTTTTGATACACTTGAGGTATGGCCACATTAAAAACCAGAATCAATATAAGCTTATCAAAAGAAGTTGACCACGCTTTGGCGGCGCTTGCCAAACGCGACCGCATACCTCGTGCCACAAAAGCGGTGGAATTACTTAATCTTGCCCTTGAGCTTGAAGAAGATTCGGCTTGGGACGCTTTGGCGCGCCAAAGAGACACCCGGGGTGCGCGATTCCTTTCTCACAAAGAAGTATGGAAATGAGGTTTGATATTGAATATCATTATTTAGTTGAAAGGGAAGATATTCCTCGATTGTCTAGGTTCTGGCAAGATGAAGTAAGATTAGCAATTGAAACAAAATTAACTACTCGCCCAGATCTTTACGGCAAACCACTTCGCCGGTCCATTGCTGGATATAAAAGATTGCGTGTGGGTGATTACCGAGTTATCTACAGAATTGAAAGAGAAATAGTTAAAATAATGATAATCAGGCACAGAAGTGTTGTTTATAAAATGATTGGAAGGCGGCTTTAATTTTGCTTTTTCTTGGTGTTTAGTTTACTCTATATATACACGCTTCGGCGGTTTTTCTTTTTATGAATAGAGATTATCCATTAGAAAAAGTGCGTAATTTCGGCATTATTGCCCATATCGACGCCGGCAAGACCACGGTCAGCGAGCGGATTTTATTTTACACCGGCATGACCCACAAAATCGGCGAAGTCCACGAGGGCGACACCGTGACCGACTGGATGGAGCAAGAGCGCGAGCGCGGTATCACCATCACCGCCGCCGCCATCACTTGCTTTTGGAATCCGACTTATATGCCGAAAGAAGATACTTCCAAAAAAGTTCGGTTTAATATTATTGATACACCGGGCCATATTGATTTTACCGCCGAAGTGAAGCGAAGCTTGCGAGTGCTGGATGGCGCGATTGTGGTTTTTGACGGCGTCGCCGGCGTAGAGCCGCAAAGTGAAACCAACTGGCGTTACGCCGAAGAGGGCAAAGTGCCGCGTCTTTGTTTTGTCAATAAAATGGACCGAATGGGCGCGTCTTTTGAATTTTCCTACAAATCAATTTTGGAACGATTGTCCAAAAGCGCCGTTAGAATGCAAATTCCTATTGGCTTGGAAGAAAATCACCAGGGGGTGGTGGACTTGCTAAAAATGAAAGCCTACTATTTTGAAGGTCAAATGGGCGAAAAAGTTTTGGAAAAAGAAATTCCGGCGGAGCTCGTGGCGGAAGCGAAAAAATACCGCGCCGAATTGATTGAAAAAATCGTGGAACACGACGACGCGCTGATGCATCAATTTTTTGAAGGCAAGGAAATTTCACTGGCGGATTTGAAAAAAACGCTGCGCCGGGCAGTGATTGCGGCCAAAATTTTCCCGGTCTTCACCGGTTCGGCTTTGAAAAATAAAGGCGTGCAATTAGTTTTGGACGCGGTGGTGGATTACTTGCCGAGCCCGATTGAAGTACCGCCGGTGCGTGGCCTCGACCCCAGAACCGGCGAAACAATCAGCCGCCAGTCCTCCGACGAAGAACCATTCTCGGCTTTGGTTTTTAAATTACAGACCGACCCGTTCGTCGGCCAGTTGAACTTTTTCCGCGTCTATTCCGGCTCGGTGGAAACCGGCAGTTATATTTATAATTCCACTAATGGCAAAAAAGAACGTTTGGGCCGAATCGTCCGACTCCAAGCTGACAAGCGCGAGGAAGTGGAAAAGGTTTTTGCCGGCGAAATTGCCGCTGCTGTCGGTTTGAAAGAAGCCAAAACCTCCAGCACGCTTTGCGATGAGGATCAGCCGATTATTCTAGACCCGATTAAGTTTGCCGACCCAGTTATCTCTATGAGAATTGAGCCGAAGACCAAAGCCGACCAGGAAAAAATGGGTACGGCTTTGAAGCGGCTGTCCGATGAGGACCCGACTTTCAAAATCAAATCCGACCCGGAAACCGGTGAGACGGTCATTTGGGGTATGGGCGAATTGCAACTGGAAATTATGGTGGATCGAATGAAGCGCGAATTCGGCGTGGTGGCGTCAACCGGCAAACCGCAAGTGGCTTACAAGGAAACGATTACTACCGAGGCCGAAGCGGAAGGTAAATACATCCGCCAAACCGGCGGTCACGGCCAATATGGTCATGTCAGAATCACCATCCGACCGCTCAAGCCAATTGCTGGTGGTAAAAAAATCCCCAAGAACGTCAAACGTGACGATGAATTTGAATTTATCAATTCCATCAAAGGCGGTGTGATTCCGTTGGAATTCATTCCGGCGGTGGAAAAAGGCGTGCGCGAAGGAATGGATAGGGGGGTGGTGGCCGGCTTCCGCTTGGTTAATATTTCTTGTGAACTGACTTTCGGTTCTTATCACGACGTGGATTCTTCGGAAATCGCCTATAAAATCGCCGCTTCGCAGGCCCTTCAAGACGCGGCCAGACGCGCTAAACCGGTGCTTTTGGAACCAATTATGAAAGTGGAGGTGGTCACGCCGGAAAAATTTATGGGTGATGTTACTGGTCACTTGGGCAGTAAGCGGGCGCAAATTGAAGGCCTTGATGAGCGGGGCATGAGTAAAGTGATTCGGGCGAAAGTGCCATTGTCGGAAATGTTCGGCTACATTACCACTTTGCGTTCCATGACCGAGGGCCGCGCCAGCTATACGATGGAATTTGATAAATATGAAATCGTACCGGGCAATGTCGCTCAAGAAATAATTGAGTCGCGGAAGTAAAAAAGCTTGCCCCGAACCAAATGGTTTTTCGCCTACACTAACTTTCAGCGATCGCTGTTTTTAGGTGTATGTCCAATATATGTCTGAAAGTGGATAAGTAAATGGCTTGATTGCGTTATCCAGATAGAGAAAATAATTAAATATGCTACAATTTCCGAATGTTTCGTCCCAAAGAGGAAAAAAGCGGTTTGGAGAAATTGCAGGAAAAAATTTATTCGAATCAGGGCGACGTTGACAAAGAACGCCGCGAGTTTCAGGACGACAACGCACCAGCAGTGAAAGGCGACTGGAATGATGGCGGCTTGCCAAAATATCTTTTCATGGGCGCGCCAATCAGGGGTTCATTGGTAAAATATTTTTTCATCGCGGCGGCGGTGTTCTTTTTGGTTTCGGCCGGCTTTGCCGGCTATATGTTTCTTGGTGGCGGGCAAACAATTTCCGGCAATAATGTGAATATCTCCGTCGCCGGGCCAGTGTCGATTGGCGGCGGCGAAGAATTACCGCTTACCATCATCATTGATAATCAAAATCCCGCAGCGATGGGGGCGGTTGACTTAGTGATAGAATTTCCTGCCGGCACGCGCCAGGCCGGCGATGTCGGCAAAGAATTTCTGCGGCAAAGAGAAACGATTGGCACGATTGCTTCCGGTGAAAGCGTGAGACGGGAAATCCGGGCGGTTTTATTTGGTCAAGAGAAGGAAACAAAAGAAATCGTCGTTTCCGTTGAATACCGCGTGCCTGGTTCCAGCGCTTTGTTATTTAAGGAAAAGAAATTTGAGATTGTTTTAAGTTCAGCACCGGTGGCTGTTGCGGTTAACGCGCCGACGGAAATTTCAGCCGGATTACCTTTTGAACTGGTGGTCTCCATCGCTTCTAATTCAGAAAATGTCATTGAAAATCTTTTGCTCAAGGTCGAATATGGCTTTGGTTTTATTTTCTCTGACTCCGAGCCAAAATCACTTTCGGGGGGTAATACTTGGCGGCTCGGCGATTTAAAACCCGGCAGCAAGCGAACAATTAAAATTCGCGGCCGATTTGAAGGTCAAAATGAAGAAGAGAAGGTCTTCCGTTTTACTGTCGGCACGGCGGACAAACAAGACGAGAAGCTCATCGGCACCGCTTTCTTGACCGCCAATCAAGCTATTATTTTGAAAAAGCCGGCCGTCGGGGTATCAATCGTCTTAAATGGCGACACCGTTTCCAAAGAAATCGTTACCGCTGCCGGCAGTCAAATCAGAGCTGATCTGCTTTTAAATAACAACTCGGCAACGCCAGCTGAAAGCGTTGAAATCCTCGCTGCCTTGGCCGGTTCGGCCTTTAATCGCTTCGCTGTCACCACCGACGGCTATTATCGTTCTACTGATAACCTGGTGGTTTGGAACAAAAACACCACCGCCGCGCTGACGCAGCTTGACCCCGGCGCCAAAACGTCACTAAGCTTAGGTCTCATCGTCCTGGATATGGCTTCTTTAATCAGCGCCGGCATTACCAATCCGACAATGATTGTTGACGCGACTGTCAAAGGCCAAACCGTTGCTGGTGGCAAGAAATCGGATTTTAGCGCCAAGGATTCTAAGACAATAAAAATTTCTTCAGAGTTGTCGCTGGACGCCAAGCTTACTTATTACGACGGACCGTTTCAGAACAAGGGGCCGATTCCGCCCAAAACCGACACCGAAACCTTTTACACTGTTACCTTAAAAATCGCCAACGCAGTTAATAATGCTTCCAATGTTTCGGTCACTGGCCGCCTGCCGCTTTACGCCAGATTTCTTGGCGTAGTCAGCCCGCAAACGGAAAATTTGGTGTTTAATCAATTGGGCGGCATGATAATCTGGAATGTTGGCAAGGTCTCGGCCTTGGCCGGTTTTACCGGCTCGGCGCGGGAGGTCTCATTCCAAATCGCCGTTCTGCCAAGCATCACCCACATCGGTTCGTCCCCCTTGGTAATGACTAACATCGAAGCGCTCGGCGATGATGATTTTACTGGCGAAAAGTTAAACGGCGGTGTTAACGATCTCACTACCGATTTGCGTGCTGATTCCAGAGCTAAATCTTTGGACGGCGTTGTGGTCAGATAATCCCATTAGAAGTTCAAAGAATAATAAAATATGACAAAAAACATAAATAGTTCAACTTCTAACGGGAACAAACAACCTGACTTACTAGAAAAAATCGTATCGCTTTGCAAACGGCGAGGTTTTGTTTTCCCCGGTTCGGAAATTTACGGCGGCTTTGCTGGCACTTATGATTACGGTCATTATGGTTTGGCGCTTAAAAAAAATATTCAGCAATCGTGGTGGCAACATTTCGTTGAGAACCAAGAAAATATGTATGGTATGGATGCGGCAATTTTAATGAATCAAAAAGTTTGGCGGGCGAGCGGCCATGCCGAAGGCTTTGCCGACCCATTAGTTGAATGCGAGGAGTGTAAAAAACAATTTAGAATTGACCAACTTGATTTCCCAAGGTTGAACCTTAAAGACTCCGAAAAGGTTCAACCTTTATGTCCTGACTGCGCCGGCAAACTCAGTGAAGCGCGCCAATTCAATATGATGTTCAAGACGAACATCGGCGCGGCGGAAAACGAGAATTCTGTTTCTTATCTTCGCCCTGAAACGGCGCAGGGAATGTTCGCCAATTTCAAAAATGCCCTAGATGCTTATCACCCGAAATTACCGTTCGGTTTGGCGCAGATTGGCAAGGCCTTCCGCAACGAAATCGCGCCGCGCGATTTTCTATTCCGGACGCGAGAGTTTGAGCAAATGGAAATTGAATATTTTGTGAATCCGAAGGATTGGAAAAAAAGTTTTGAGGATCTTCGTCTAGAAACCAAAAAGTGGCTTGCCGAAATTGGTTTGGCATCAGAGAAAATTCACGAATTGGAAGTGCCCGATGGCGAGCGAGCGCATTATTCCAAAAGAACCATTGATTTTGAATATGATTTTCCTTTTGGCCGCAATGAACTTTATGGTTTGGCTTATCGCACCGATTTTGACTTAGCGAATCACTCGCGGGAAAGCGATGTCTCGCTGGAATATCTAGATGAGGAGTCAAAAGAAAAATTTATACCTCATGTCATTGAGCCGTCTTTTGGTTTGGATAGAACTTTTTTGGCTTTGCTTTGCGAAGCTTACACCGAAGATGAAATGAATAATGAAAAACGCACTTATCTTAAACTTTCACCAAAAATCGCGCCGGTGAAAGTAGCAATATTTCCATTACTTCGCAACAAACCGGCTCTAGTGAAAAAAGCCCGAGAAGTTTTTAAATTCTTACATTCTAAGTTACAGGTTACAGGTTACATGATTGAATGGGATGACAACGGTAATATCGGCAAGCGCTACCGCCGTCAGGATGAAATTGGCACACCCGCGACGATTACTTGCGATTTTCAAACACTTGAAGATGATACCGTAACAGTCCGAGACCGAGATACAGGAAAACAGGAGAGGGTAAAAATTGCCGAATTAGTGGACACCTTGCAAAATAAATTGGCATAGTCTATGGTGGCACACTCATTGTTCTCCTTGACCCGCTACTTGTTGGCGGGTTTTTTCTTTTTCTTCCACCGAAAGTTTGCTACATCCGGCATTCGTGATATTATGACGACATGAAAGATAAACTTCATTACAGTGTAATTTTTCAGGCGGAACCGGAAGGCGGTTACACGGCGATTGCCCCGGCTTTGCCTGGTTGCGTTTCTTACGGCAAGACGATAGAAAAAGCGAAAATAAATATTAAAGAAGCGATGGAACTTTATCTTGAATCGCTTGCCGCTCACGGAGAAAAACCGGGGATTGAGAATAATACTTTTGTTTCTTCTGTTGGAATTTCCCCAGTACGAGCTTATGCCTAAAAAGTATAAAGTTTTTACTTCCGCCAAGCTCATCAAATTGCTCGAACGGCAAGGTTTTTATATTGACCGGAGTCGTGGTAGCCATTTTGTTTTGCGAAATGAAAAACTTAAAGCAACAATTGTAGTACCTAAACACAGAGGAGATTTGCCTCAAGGAACTTTAGCGGCAATAATTGAGCGCAGTAAATTAGATGAAAATTTATTTAAACCATAAATAATTATGAAATTCTCTAAGACAATTTTGCCCAGTGGGTTGCGATTGGTGACAGTGCCGATGAAAGATAACCCAACAGTCACGGTTTTAGTGCTGGTGGAAGCCGGCTCTAAATACGAAACCGAAGCTAACAACGGTGTCTCCCACTTCTTAGAGCACATGTGTTTCAAGGGCACGAAAAAACGCCCGACGGCGCTGGCGATTTCTCATGAACTGGATTCCATTGGTGCCCAATATAACGCTTTTACCGCTCAAGAATTTACCGGCTATTTCGCCAAGGGCCAATTCGGCGACCGAGCGCAACTATTGGACGTGGTTTCTGACATTTATCTAAATTCCACCTTGCCGGCCGAAGCGATGGAAAAAGAGCGTGGCGTGATTATTGAAGAAATTAATATGTATGAAGACATTCCGCAACGACAAGTGGCAGATGAATTTATGGCATTGCTTTATCCCGAACAACCGGCCGGTTATTCTATTGCCGGCACCAAAGAACATATTAAGGTAATGAAGCGTGAAGATTTTTTAAATTATCGCAAAGCTCATTATCTTTCCCAAGCGACTGTGGTAGTGGTGGCCGGCAACATTGACGAGGAAAAAGTGAAAAAGGAAGTGGTGGCGGCTTTTAAAAATTCGCCGACGGGCAATAAATCGTCAAAACCGGCAGTAGTAGAAAAACAAAAAAAGCCGGCGCTGGCGGTCAAAGAAAAAAAGACCGACCAAACCCATTTTATTTTAGGCGTCCGAAGTTTTGGGATTTTTGACAAAAGAGATATTGTTTTGCGTTTGCTGGCGGAAGTTTTGGGCGGCGGGATGAGCTCGCGGTTGTTTCAAAAACTGCGCGAGGAAATGGGTGTTTGCTATTATGTCAAAGCCGACAATGACGCCTTTACCGACCACGGCATTTTCGGCGTTGCCGCCGGCGTGACTCCCGCTCGATTGGCGGAAGTCGTCAAAGCGGTTTTGGTGGAATTTCAAAAATTAAAAAAAAGGCCGGTTGCCGCCGCCGAGTTGGTGAAAGCCAAAGCCCATTTAATTGGCTCAATGTTCCTGTCGTTGGAATCGTCGGATTCACTCGCCGAGTATTACGGTTTTCAGGAAGTTTTTAAAAAAGAAATAAAAAAGCCGGCGGAAATCGCCGAAAAAATAAAGGCGATTTCCGCCGCCGATTTGAAAAATCTCGCCGGCGAGATTTTCGTGGAAAGCCAGCTTAACCTCGCTGTCATTGGCCAAAACGCCGATAAAATTGAATTAGAAAAGACCTTGCGTTTTGCGTAAATTAGGAAATTTGCTTTTTAGGGCGGCATATATTAGAGTAGCGCCACCGAGTCATTCGGTAGTTTTTAGTTTTACGCTTTTAGTTTTAATTTTGAAACTGTGCCAACCATCAATCAGCTTATAAAAAGAAAACGAATTAAAATCGCACGGAAACCGAAATCCGTGGCTTTGATGCGTACTTTCAATACTTTGAAAAACCGACCGAACTTTTTTCCCTCACCGTTCAAAAGGGGTGTCTGCACCAAAGTAACGACCAAGACGCCGAAGAAACCGAACTCGGCTATTCGGAAAATCGCCCGCGTTCGTCTAACCAACGGCATGGAAGTAACCGCTTATGTACCGGGCATTGGCCACACTTTACAGGAACACGCGGTGGTGGTGTTGCGCGGCGGCCGGGTAAAAGATGTCGGCTTGCGTTATCAAATCGTCCGTGGCAAGTTGGACGCGACTGGCGTAGAAAACCGCAAAAAGGGTCGCAGCCAATATGGAGCAAAGAAACCGAAGAAGGTATAAATAAAAATGTAAAAATCAAAGTTCAAAATGACAATTTATTATAGTAAAAAATTTTAAGATTTTACATTGTAATTTTTCATTTTGATTTTTAATATTTCCATTAATTAATATTATGCGCAGAAAAGCAAAAATAAAAGCGATAGTGAAGCCCGACAAAACTTACGGTTCGCTGAAAGTTTCTAAGTTTACCAATTACATAATGAAGCAGGGCAAAAAGACGATTGCCAAAAAAATCGTCTACGGTGCCTTTGATGCCATTAAAGAAAAAACCAAAACCGCTAATCCGCTGGAAATTTTTGAATTGGCTTTGAAAAATACCGCGCCGACCATGGAAGTGCGTTCGCGGCGCGTCGGCGGCGCCAACTATCAGGTGCCGGTGGAAGTTCGGCCCGAGCGGCGGCAAGCGTTGTCTATTCGCTGGCTGGTGGACGCGGCAGCGGGTAAAAAGGGCAAACCGATGGCGGAAAAACTAGCCGATGAAATCATCGCTGCTTCCAAGAACGAAGGCGAAGCGGTCAAAAAACGCGAAAACACTCACAAAATGGCGGAAGCCAATAAAGCCTTTGCTCATTTTGCGTGGTAAAAATTATTTGTGAATGTACTCTATTATCACCACCTCAGCGATTGTCGTTCGTTTCAGAAATAGCGGAGAGAACGGCAAAATTTTTTCGCTGTTTTGCCGCGAATTAGGCTTGGTTAAAGCGCACGCCCAGGGCGTGCGCAAAGCCAATTCCAAACTGCGCTCGCATTTGGCGGATTTTTCTTTGGCAAAAGTCTCACTAGTGCGCGGCAAAAATTTTTGGCGACTGACCGGTGCTACTGCCGAGAAAAATTATTTTCAATCCCTAAAAATCGCGCCGCTTAAATTGAAAACGGCGGCTAATATTGTTCGTTTACTGGAACGCTTGCTTCACGGTGAGGAAAAAAACGAAACACTTTTTGATTTGGTGAAAAATGGTTTTGATTTTTTGGAAAATTTACCGACAGAAAAAGAAACTATTCTGGCTTTTGAAACCGCGTTGGTCTTACGGGTTCTTCATCGGCTTGGTTATCTCGGTAAACATCAAGACACTATTTCATTCGCCCCCGCCCTAAGCGGACCAGCCTCGAGCTGGAAAACTTTCGATTGGAACGAAAAACTTTTAATTGCCATACAGCCCAAAATCCCAGACCTCATCGCCGTCATCAACCAATCCCTTCACGAAAGCCATTTGTAAATATTTATGGATAAAAAGGATAAAAAATATTTGAGCAGATATTTGCTATCGCTAGTATCTGCTGAAAACATTACGCGGGACCAAAAATTTGTCAATTGTTGGTGACTATGATAGAGTATTGGTGTTATTAATTTAATCGCTGGTTTTTGGAAACCTAAAACCCCGTAGTAGAATTCAATTTTTGACAGTTTTCTTGATTATCGAGAACACCGTCAAGAATTGGAAATTCTATTTTATCGGGGAATCCGTAGAAATTCACTACAAGACAGGTCCGAAAATCAGCTCCGTTTATGAAAACAAAAGAATACGCTTTGGAGGTGGGCGGCAAGAAATTAACCGCCGAGTTCACTGATTTGGCCGACCAGGCCAACGGTTCGGTGATCGTCCGTTTGGGTAACACCACAGTTTTGGTAACCGCCGTCATAGGCAAGTATGAAAAAGATGCCGACTATTTTCCTTTAACTGTTGATTACGAAGAAAGATTTTACGCCGCCGGCCAGATTTTGGGTTCGCGCTTTATGCGCCGCGAAGGCCGGCCGTCGGACGAGGCGGTGCTTTCCGGCCGGGTTGTGGACCGCACTATCCGGCCATTATTCAATCAAGAATTGCGCCAGGAAGTGCAGGTGGTGGTAACGATTCTTTCCATCGCTGAAGACGACCCCGACATTCCAGCTATCATCGGCGCCTCGCTGGCGCTCGGCGCCTCCGACATTCCTTGGAACGGCCCGGTCTCGGCCGTTCGTATTGGCGTTTTGGAAGACGAAAAAAATTTCCTCGTCAATCCGACTTACGAAACCAGAAACGCTGGCGAGAACAAATTGGATTTGCTGGCTTGCGGCAAAGACGGCGCGATTAACATGATTGAAATCGGCGCCAAGGAAGTAGCCGAAGGCGTGATTGTTAAAGCCTTGGAAACGGCATCGGAAGAAATTGAAAAAATCCAAAGTTGGCAGAAAAAAATTATCAAGGAAATCGGCAAAGAAAAATTGACCATCGCCGAATCGCAACCATCGGCTGAATTGGTCCGATTGTTTGAAACCGAAATTGATAAAAAACTTTTTGACGCGATTTTTAGCGGCCCGGGGAAACATCAAATCTATAATCTAAAAGAAGGGTGGCTGAAAGTTTTCGCTGAAAAACTGCCGGATGAAAAACTGGCGCTGGCGGATTTTTACTTTGAAGAAAAAATAAACGAATTGGTTCACCGCGAGGCGATAGAAAACGAGCGACGGCCAGATGGTAGAAAAATGGACGAATTGCGCCCCTTGTTTGCCAAAGCCGGCGGTGTTTCGCCAATTCTTCACGGCTCGGGTATTTTCTATCGCGGTGGCACGCATATTCTTTCGGCCTTAACTTTGGGTGGTCCGGGCGACACTCAAATAGTTGAAGGTATGGAAGTCCAGACCAAAAGACGCTTTATACACCATTACAATTTTCCGCCGTTTTCTTCGGGTGAGACGGGTAAAGTGGGAGGAATGAATAGGCGGGCCATCGGCCATGGCGCGCTGGCGGAAAAAGCGCTTTCAGCAGTGATTCCCGACAAAGAAAAATTTCCTTACACCATCCGCATTGTTTCCGAAGCATTGGCTTCTAACGGTTCAACCTCTATGGGCAGTGTTTGCGGTTCCACTTTGGCGTTAATGGATGCCGGTGTGCCGATTAAAACGCCGGTGGCTGGTATTGCCTCCGGTCTAATGCTCTCCTTCGATTACGCTAAGGATAAAAAATATAAGGTGCTGACTGATATTCAGGGACCGGAAGACCACCACGGCGATATGGATTTCAAAGTGGCTGGCACCGACAACGGCGTTACCGCTGTCCAGATGGATGTTAAGGTCAACGGCATCCCCATTAAAATTTTAGGTGAAGCGTTTGAAGCGGCAAAAAAAGCTCGCCGGCAAATTCTTGAGGTCATTAAAAAAGAAATTTCCGCGCCTCGTTCTGATATTTCACCAAACGCCCCGAAAATTATTTCCATCAAAATTAAACCGGAGCAAATCGGCTCTATCATCGGCACCGGCGGCAAAACCATCAATGAAATTATGGAAAAGACCGGCGCGGAGATTGACATTGAAGATGACGGCACGGTCTTTTTCACCGGCAAAAACGGTTCGGCTGAAGCAGCCCAAAAAATCGTGGAAGAAATGACGCACGAATACAAACCAGGCGAAAAATATGAGGGCTCGGTCACACGGCTGATGGACTTTGGCGCTTTCGTCAAAATCGGACCCAATGCCGAAGGCATGGTTCACATTTCCGAAATCGCGCCGTTCCGGATTGACCAAATTTCCAGCGCCCTGCAAGAAGGCGATATCGTGCCGGTTATGGTCAAAGAAATTGACGAAAAAGGCAGAATCAATTTGTCCATTAAGGCCGCCGACCCGAGTTTCGCCGAGAAAAAAGGCATCAAGCCCGGCACCGGTATGGGAGGCGGTGGCGGTTTTGGAGGAGGCTTCCGTTCCCAAGGTGGCCGGCCAGAAAGAAGGAGAAGGTACTAAAATTCCAACCCCGCCCAAACCCTCCCCAAAGGGGAGGGTTAAGCCCCCTTTCTTTTGGAGAGGGGGCTATGGGGGTGAGGAAGACGCTTCTAAAATTTAGAAACCAAGAATGTGAAAATAATCTACGGTCGTAAGTTATTTTCACATTGGAGTTTTTAACAGAAAAAAAGTTTGTCAAATTTTGACTTGCATTTCAATTTAGGGTAGACTTGGGGCATGAAAACCTTGGAAAAAATAATTGGCTTAAAGGATTTGCGACTTAACGCCAAAAACTATATTGATGCCGCTAGTCGGGGACAATCTTTCGTTGTAGTTAATCGCTCCCAACCTATTTTTAAGGTTATGCCTGTGGACGAATGGGGAGATGAGGGGGTCTGGGAAACCGTCGTAGATTTCACTAAAATAAAAAAAGGGGGGGTGCCAATGGGTAAAGTATTGGCGGCACTTCGTTCAATGAAATGAACAAAATCCAAAAGTTTCTCGCGAAGCTAAACCGCAAAGAAAGAGTGTATAAGGCCACCCAGTTTTGCACTCTCGGTCTCCGACTAGCTGATAATATGGTGATGATAGCATAAACTCCACGG
>MHSF01000028.1:0-9299 GCA_001822695.1 Candidatus Taylorbacteria bacterium RIFCSPLOWO2_02_FULL_44_35
CGCGATAAATTGATAATCTGTCGCCTTCCGACAAATGCTTGTATTCCTTCATGCAACACATTTTACTCAAGTGTTGCGCTTAGAGTTAGAACTGGGGCCGGGTCTAGCCGCAGTAAAATGTGATATAATTACTAGCCAGTTAAATATGACAGCGAATTTTCATCTTCTCGCTCATAATGTCGTGTCAATTGCCTCGGCTATTGTTATGCTTGGCATAGCTTTTTTCACATTTCTCAATGGAATCCGGAAAATCACGAATATCATGTTTTCCTTAATGATTCTGGCTGGCACCACATTTGTTATCTCCCATGTTATTGGGGTTAATATCCTTGACCCGAATCTTTCGCGGTTAGTTCTGATGTTCAATTTGAGTATGTTCTTTATCGGTTCATTCTATTTCCATACCGTTCTTGCTATGATTGGTCTGGATAAAGAAAACCGCTGGCTGATTATATTTATGCACGCCTCAGCGGTGGCTTTTATAGTTCTATTCTCACTTTCTCCGGATTTATTTTTTCTGCCATCGGTTCCAAAAATGTACTTTTCCAACTATTACAATCCCGGCTCGTTGAATCTAGCGCGGGTAGCGTTTCTCTATATTATTATTGTTCCTTACGCCTTATATCTCGTATACATTGCCTACCGCAATTCACCACAAGGAAGCCTGACCCGCAACCAATATAAATACTTTATCGTCGCGTCAATTATAGGTTTCGGTATCGCTTTCATTCCCAACCTTTTGGTTTACAACATCAAAATTGACCCGCTGTTGGGTATGCCGTTCGCCTTACTTTTTGGCATTCCATTTGCTTATGGAGCAATCCGCTATGAAATGTTAAATATCCGCGTCATCGCCAAGCAAGCTTTGCTGTATAGCGCAGCGGTCGGCGCGGTTGGTGGGTTAATTACCCTTCTAAACTATTCAAATAATTGGATCAAAACGATTTATCCGGTATTTCCCGACTGGACTATGGCTTTAATTTCCGCCATCCTAACCGTCACCATCGGGGTCATCATCTGGCAACGCCTGCGCGAGAGTGACCTTTTAAAATATGAGTTCATTACCACCGTCACCCATAAATTTCGCACGCCGTTGACCCACATCAAGTGGTCTTCGGACAATCTTTTGAAATCAAATTTGGTTGGGCCGGAACGAGAACAGCTTGAGCATATTAAAACCGCAAACCTTAAATTAATAGAACTGACTAATCTTCTGGTGAAATTGCCCGGGGTTGAGAGCGATGTGTATAATTACCACATCCGATCTGGCGATATTTCAAATATCATCCAAGAAATCGCTGATTCGCTGGCCGGACAAGCAAAGGCCAAAAATATCAGTGTCACAAAAAATATTAACCCTGAACTGACGGCCTCTTTCGATTCCAACCGCATCAAATTTGTAATTCAAGTTCTCATAGAAAACGCCATCCATTACACGCCAAATAACAGCAAGGTAACCGTTGCTGCTTATCGCGATGGGAAAGATATCGTTTGTTCCGTCGAGGATAGCGGTATTGGCATCTCCCGAGAAAATATGCCTTTGCTGTTCTCAAAATTTTACCGAGGTGATAAAGCCAGAATGGCTGATACCGAAGGCGTTGGAATCGGGTTGTCTGTGGCCAAAGAGATAATCTCTCGGCACCGTGGAAAAATCTGGGCTAAATCAACCGGCTTAAACAAGGGCAGTACTTTCTATTTCTCTTTACCTTCTCTTTACCGGCAGTAATTGCAATCAAATCGAACTAAAGGAACTGAAGTTTTAACCCTCGGAATTAGAGTTCCTTACTGGTATTATACACCAATTTAATCTAAGATTTTCTAGGAAAGAGAGAATTCGACTTGCGAATCTTATTTTGACTAAAGATTTTTGATATAACATCGGAAGTTTTTGGCAAGAATGGTTCCATATCGGAAGCAATACTCAAAATCCTTCCAACATACGAGTGCAGTTTAGTTTTTAGCTTGTCCGGTTCCAATTTCCATGGTTCATCTCCACCAATATCTCGATCAAAATCAGCAATGTTTTTCCAAATGCTTTTTATTGCTTCATCTGGTCTATATTGATCCATCCATTTGGTAACTTCCGATGAAAAACTCTCAACCGGATTGTTGGTATTATTAAAATCAGATGTCTCACATAACTTGGCAATACGAGCAACTAAATTACCGATTCCGTTTGCAAGATCAGAATTGTATTTTTCTTTAAATTTTTCTAAGGAGATATCTCCGTCGTTTCCAAAAGAAAAGGATGAAATGAGCAAATATCTTACGGCATCAGAACCGTATTCATTTATCAAAGCCATGGGGTCAATAATATTTCCCAAAGTCTTTGACATTTTCTGGCCATTGACTGTAAAAAACCCGTGAGCAAAAACGACCCTAGGCAACTCAATCTTGTTAGCTAGCAATAAACTCTCCCAAACCAGAGCGTGGAACCAGAGAATGTCTTTGGCCATTAAATGCAACGCTGGTGGCCAAAATTTTTCTCTGCCCGGATAAATTTTTGTCGCTGAATAATAATTAAGAAGAGCGTCAACCCATACATAAACAGTTTGGGACGGGTCCCACGGTAATTGAATGCCCCAAGAGACACCCGATCTTGAAATAGAGATGTCGTTGATGCCACTATTTATTTTACTTAGAATTTCATTCTCTCTTTCCGGTGGTAAAATTTTATAACCCTGTTTCTTAATCTCATTGAGAACCAAAGAGGAAAAATCTTTTAATTTAAAAAAATAATTCTCTTCCTCCTGCTCGATTAAAGTAGAATTAGGGTGATATATGCAGGCACCATTGATTATTTCATCAGACGGAAGAAATTTTTCACATCCGACACAATATAATCCCTTATAGTTTGCCTTGTAGATATAACCATTATCAAAAAGTTGTTGAAGGTAATCCTGAACTACCTTTTCATGTCGCGGGTCAGTTGTTCTAAAAAACTCATCGTAACTTATATCAAGATTTTTCCATAATTTTTTATACTCTTCGGAAATGATGTCGGAAAACTTTTGAGGTGATGAATTGTGAGATTTGGCTGATTTTGCTACTTTGCTACCATGTTCGTCTGTACCAGTAAGAAAAAAGACATTCTCTTTGCCTTCTATCTTTCGATGATATCGAGCAAAGACATCAGCTATAACGGTAGTGTAAGCATGGCCAATGTGCGGTTTGTCATTTACATAATAAATAGGAGTTGTAACATAAAAATTAGCTGATTCCTTTTCCATATTACGGATAAGATTAACACATTTGACAAAAAATAACAAACTGTAGGGGAAATTTTTGTATCGTTTTGTTTCCGTCCAACATCTCAAACGATTGCTTCGCGAGTGGGAATTAGAGTACAATACTAAGCGACAACACATGGTCTTGGGAGGGAAAACTCCCAGCCAATATCTTGATGAAAAATTGAAAATCACATATCAAGCCGGGCATTATTAACACCGATTAAAAATGTGCAGGAGATGCGTTAGATAATACACTATAGTTTCGCTCGAACCAACGCAAAACGGCTCTACTACAACGCAAATAGGGTCTCCTTACGCCATTAGTCCAAACGCTCTGCGAGGCTTGGATTCGAACCAAGGTGACGACGTCCAGAGCGTCGCATCCTACCACTAGATGACCTCGCAATGAATTATCTTTTTAAACTCGTTACCCCCTTTCAACTTCTTGAGATTTCTTGAGATAATTTTCATGTTTCCGTGCTTCACTCCTGGAAGCATAAACTTCACTTAACACAAGTGCAAATGGTCGTCAATTTTTTGTTGATCGAACTCGTCCGGCATTATGAAGATTAATTCTTTTCTCTACATTTTCAGTTTGTCCGATGTAATACTTTTTATCATGTATGTTTTTCAAAATATAAACTTATTCCTTCTCGACGGATTTACTGTGTTGCGCCCGCCGCCAATCTTCTCCTGCTTCCACTTTTTCTTCCCATTCTCTAAGCCAATCTTTTTTGATTTCAGTGACACCCTTTGGTTTTTTCGCTTCCGCTTTCTGATGTTTTATCGCCACCTCGGCGTCAACCTTATTATCAAGAACCGCCCTAATAAGATTGAAATGTTCACTAGCTTTCATTGAAATTTTTTAGGCTAATAATTCTTCGGCGACTTTTTTGACAAATGCACCGTCAGCCAAGCCTTTGCATTCTTTCATCACCGCGCCGACAAAGACGCCGATTTTTGCTTTATCAGAAAAACCAAGTTTGGTTTTGAGCGTTTCGGAAATTTTCCTGATTTCTTTGTCTCCAAGCATCTTCGGCAAATATATCTCCAAAATTTTCAACTCGGCTTTTTCTTCTTTAACCAAATCTTGCCGGCCACCTTTGGCAAACTGCTCAATGGAGTCCTTGTGCTGTTTGACAGCGCGTTTGATAACTGCCAATGCTTCGTCGTCTTTTAATTCTTCGGTTGGTTTGCGCCGTTTCGCCACCAATTCATTGACAAAAGCCGCCAGCAAACCGCGCGTTACCGTAAGCCGCACCGTTTCTTTGGCTAGCATCGCTTCTTTAATTTCTTTTTTGATTTTTTGATGCAAAGTTATGGCGCCAGTTTAGCACACTCCGCCATTGGTGTATAATAACCAGATGAATTTTTGGCTAATCATTGCTATTGTCGCAGTAATCGCTTTCGGTTTTTTCTTGGCTTTGGAACTGCGACGCTTGCGCCAAGCTTCGGAAGGTCCGCGCGATGATACCGGTTTCAAACTCCTGTTGGAGCAAATGAACGAGCTGACCCGCACCGTAGACCGCAAAATCAGCGATACCACCAAGCAGGTAGGGGAAGCAATGCGCGGTCAATTTTCCGAATCGGCGAAATTGATTCGGGAAGTGACCACCGGTCTGACTAAGTTGGACGAGACCAACAAACAAGTCATTTCTTTCGCCGACCAATTGCAATCGCTTCAGGATATTTTGAAAAATCCCAAACAACGCGGTGTGCTGGGCGAATATTATTTGGAGACCTTGCTGAAAAATGTTCTACCGCCGGGCAGTTTCCAGATGCAATACGAATTTCCCGACGGCACCATCGTGGACGCGGTGGTCTTTGTTAAAGACAAAATTATTCCCATTGACTCAAAATTTTCCCTGGAAAATTACAATCGGTTGGCGGAAACCCGCGACCCGGCGGAAAAAGACCGGTTGGAAAAACTTTTCGTCAATGATTTGAAAAACCGAATTCTGGAAACCTCAAAATATATTCAGCCGGAGAAAGGAACTACCGACTTCGCTTTTATGTTCATTCCCCACGAAGCGATTTATTACGACCTGCTGGTCAACAAAATCGGCGCCATTACCGAAGACACCGAAAATTTGGTCCAACGGGCCGCTGGCAAATATAAAGTGATTATCGTCTCGCCAACTTCTTTTTTGGCGTATTTACAAACAGTCCTTCAGGGATTAAAGGCAATGCAAATTGAAGAAACGGCAAAAGACATTATCAAAAGAGTAGAGGACTTGGGTAAGCATTTAAAAAATTACGAAGAGTATCACAACAAACTCGGCAACGCTCTTTCCACCACCGTCAACCATTTCTCCGCCGCCAGCAAACAATTCAAAATGATGGACAAAGATGTCCTGCGCATCACCGGCTCCTCCGCTAACATCGAACCCTTCATCCTCGAAAAACACGACAGGGAAGAATAACCCCAATACAATAAGCTTGGCCGATCGGCACACCTTATTGTAAGTAGGGGAAAATTATGTCTAATCCCACTATTTAGCAAATAACAGCCATGGCGGTAATTTGCTATTTGCGAGCTTGACAAGATAATAGTTATCTGCTATGCTCTTGGCAGAATTTGGCCGCTCAAACATGTGAGTTGGGGGTCAAAAGTGTGGTGGAAATCGATTCAAGAACTGAGTTGTCAGCGATGAAAATAAAAGAACCAAAAGAGTTCGGTCCAGATGACCTCGAGGTCATCAACGTCAGGACCGTTCATGGAATCTACAATGGTCCTAACACATTGCATGAGGGGTGGTTCAAGGCCAACGCGGGGCCCATTCATCAAATGCTTGGGCAAATCCAACGCCTAGTTTGTGTTCAACGGGGTCAGGAATGCTACGCATTTGAACAGTGGCTTTACGCAATTTGGCATCCCGAAATCAATGCGTGGACGGTAGACCATCCAAACTGCTAAAAAGCAGGGGGCAGAATCCACTCGGCCATCCCAGGGATGGCCGAGTTTTGTTTTGTCTAAAATCCCCCTTGTAAAGGGGGTGTCCCGCCGCAGTTTTTAAAAAACTGCGGCGGGACGGGGGATTTTCTGAAAATTAAAATCCCTCCCCCTCGCGGACTCGGGGCTCTCCCTTTACAAGGGAGATTTAAAAACTTTTTTATTCCTTACCTCTCGTCGCCCGGGAGCGATCTACCTTCGTCAAAAACTTTTTGCGGAGACGGACGGATTTCGGCGTGATTTCCAGATATTCATCGCCTTTCATAATTTCCAAACCGCGTTCAATGGTAAGTTTAAGCGGCGGAATAAGCATAATCGCGTCACCGGTATTTACATTTCTGTAATTTGTCAAAATTTTATTTTTCGTCGGATTAACATCCAAATCATCGCCTTTGGAAACATTACCGATAATCATTCCTTCATAAACCAAAATCGCTGGGTCAATATAAATCGCGCCGCGCTCTTGCAGTTTAAAAAGAGAATAACCGAGCGCCGTGCCGTTTTCCATAGAAACCATTGAGCCAAAATTGTGTCTCACAATATCGCCCGCCCATGGCCGAAATTCAATAAAGCGCGAGGACAAAATACCTTCGCCTTTGGTATCAATAACAAATTCGCTTTTATAACCGAGCAAACCGCGAGTCGGTATTTCAAAAATCAGCCGCGTCTGGTTTTCGTGACCTTTTTGATTCATTAAAACACCGCGCCGAGCGCCTAATTTTTGAATGACATCGCCGACATATTCATTCGGCACATCTACAATTGCTTCTTCGTATGGCTCAGTAACCTTGCCGTCATTTTGCCTGTGCAAAATGACTTGCGGTTCTGAAACCTGAAGCTCAAAACCTTCCCGCCGCATATTTTCCAAAAGAATCGCGATGTGCAGTTCCCCGCGGCCAAAAACTTTATAATGGTCACCGAAGGAAAAGTCCACCCGTAAACCGACATTGACTTCCAGTTCTTTTTCCAATCGTTCTTTGATTTGGCGCGTCGTGACAAATTTTCCTTCTTTGCCAGCGAAAGGCGAATCGTTAACAAAAAAATCCAACGAAATGGTTGGTTCGTCAATACCGATTGCCGGCATTGGAGTTTGGTCTTCTTTTTCACAAATTGTGTCGCCGATATAAATTTCCGGAAAACCAGCCACCACAACAATATCGCCGGCCTGCGCTTCTTTCACTTCTTTTCTGGTCAGTCCCTCAAAAGTGTAAAGTTTGGTAATTCTATTCGTAGCCGTCGTCCCATCCGGTTTTTTCTCAAAGACCATCACGCCGGATTTAATCGTTCCTTCGTAAATTCGCCCGATTGCCAACCGTCCAAGAAAATTGTCGTAAGCCAAATTAAAAGGTTGCATTCGAAAAGGCGCGGCAACATCGCCATTGGCCGGTGGCACAAATTCCAAAATCGCGTCCAGCAACGGCGACAAATCCTTTGATTCATCGGCAAGTCTTCTTTTAGCAATGCCCTGCCGACCAACAGCGTAAATGGTTTGAAAATCTATCTGCTTATTATTAGCGCCAAGCTCTATGAAAAGTTCCAATACTTCTTCGTGAACTTGTTCCGACCGCGCCGCCGGCTTATCAATTTTGTTAATAATAACAATCGGTTTCAAACCCAACTCCAACGATTTTTTCAAAACAAAACGGGTCTGGGGCATCGGCCCTTCCTGCGCGTCAACCAAAAGCAAAACGGTGTCAATGGCGCGCAAAACCCGCTCCACTTCGGAACTGAAATCGGCGTGACCCGGCGTGTCCACAATGTTAATTTTAGTGTTTTTCCAAAAAACGGAAGTGTTTTTAGAATAGATAGTGATACCGCGTTCTTTTTCCAAATCGTTGGAATCCATACTAAAAGAAGCATCGGAAAACATCCCTGTTTGGAGCATCAAAGCGTCGGTAAGTGTCGTTTTACCATGATCTACATGAGCTATTATAGCTATATTTCGTATCTCCATAAATATTATTAAAACAAATTTTATGATACTTTGTCAACCCCGCAAAAAGTTCACGCTTCTGCGAGGTCAAATGTAGAAATTGGCTCTCACCCTTGCGTTCGGAAAAAAACCGTGTAAAATATAGAAATTATGGAATTTGCAGTTATTCAAACGGGTGGCAAGCAATACAAGGTTTCGGTAGGTGATACCGTTAAGATAGAGAAGCTTGTGGGCGAACATAAAGAGGGTGACAAAATCACCTTTGATAAAGTTTTGCTGGTTGATAACGGCAAAGACACAACTATCGGCACGCCCTTTATTGCTGGGGCGAAAGTGGAAGCAGAATTAGTGGAAATCGGCCGAACAAAAAAAATTATAGTGGTCAAATACAAACCAAAAAGCCGTTATCTAATCCGCCAAGGCCACCGCCAGCATTTTTTCAAAGTAAAAATTTTGGGAATAAAATAAACATAAAAAGGCTAAACCTTAAGGTTTAGCCTTTTTATGCCCTATTTCTTAACGCATTTCTCAGAGTGTCGGCGTCGGCGTATTCCAGTTCGGCGCCGGTGGAAAGGCCGCGGCCGAGTAGGGAAATTTTGATATTGTGTTTTTTTACCAATGGTTCCAATAATTTGCGAAGAAAGTCGGCGGTATTTTCGCCTTCGGGATCGGTATTGGTAGCTAAAATAATTTCTTTCAAATTTTCTTTACTCATCTTTTCTATCGCTTTCAAAAGTTCGCGACCGCGAATTTTTCGCTCGGGATTTTTTTCCAAAATCGGCAACGCGCCGCCCAAAACAAAGTAGCGGCCGGCGAAAGCGCCGCTTTTTTCAACCATCTCCAAATCCACATCGCGACAGACAATCATCAAAACATCAGCGTCGCGGTGACTATCGCGGCAAACCTGACAGCGGTTTTCGGCGGTAACACCTTTGGCAAAGTAGCGAAAACAAACGGAGCATTGCTTGATGTCCTTTTTCAAATTTTGCAAAAGTTTAATCAGCTCATCAATATAGGCGCCGCCGCGCGACAGCAAAAAGAAAACGAATCGTTTCGCCTGGCGCGGACCGATGCCTGGGAAACTGCCAAAAATTTCCGCAAGTTTTTCAATGATGGTCATAATGTTAATTTCCTGCCAGGTTGGGTGTCGTGGAAATCAGATATCCACAAAAATGTGGATATC
>MHSF01000028.1:9308-26806 GCA_001822695.1 Candidatus Taylorbacteria bacterium RIFCSPLOWO2_02_FULL_44_35
TGTCGCCTTTTTATCATCAAAATAAAGTTCGACCTTGCCCGTCGGCCCATTGCGGTGTTTCTCAATCAAAATCTCGGCAATGTTCGGCTTTTCCGAATCCTCTTTGTATTTGTCTTCGCGATGAATAAACATCACCACATCAGCATCCTGCTCAATACTGCCACTGTCCCGAAGATCGGACAACCGCGGTTTGCCACCACGCTGTTCCACCGCCCGCGAAAGTTGGGAAAGCGCCAGCACCGGTATATCCAATTCTCGGGCCAAGGTTTTAAGCGAGCGGGAAATTTCTGTCACCTGCTGAACCATACTGTCATTGGCTCGAGCGGTAGTCGGAATCATCAGTTGCAAATAATCAACGATAATCAAACTAAGTTTTTTTTCCGCTTTCAATCGCCGCGATACCGCGCGCATTTTCAAAATATTGCTACCCGGCTGGTCATCAATAAAAATCGGCGCCTTGGCCAATCGGTCCAAAGAATCGCGAATCTGCTCAAATTCCGATTCTACCGACAATCGGCCGGTCCGCAATTTCCAAGCGTCCACCCGCGACTCAGACGCCAACATCCGGTCCACCAATTGTTGGGAGCTCATTTCCAGAGAAAAAACGCCAACGGTGTTTTGGTGATTAACCGCCGTCTGACGGGCAATATCCAAAGCCAAAGCGGTCTTACCCATTGAAGGCCGCGCCGCCAAAATCACCAGGTCGGATTTTTGCAAACCAGATAATTTATTATCCAACTCCGGAAAACCGGTCGGTAAGCCGCGCAAATTATCTTTGGATTTATGGAGCCGGTCCAAACGTTCCCAGGCCTCGCCCAACGCTTCTTTTAATTCAATAAATTTGTGGGTGAAAGAAGAATTACTAACGTCAAAAATTTGTTTTTCGGCTTTATCCAAAACTTCCGCCATTTCCTGCGCCTCGTCGTAACCCAAAGAAGTGATATGCTCGGCCGCTTCAATCAGCCGACGCATCATGGATTTTTTCTGGACAATTTCGGCGTAATGTTTGGCGTTTGAAGCGGACGGTACACTACCTAAAAGTTCGGTCAGGTAAAGATTGCCACCGGCCCGTTCCAATAATTCCTTTTCCTTGAGCCGCGAGGCCAGCGACAGCAAATCAATCGGCTGACTTTTGCTAAAAAGCTCCAACATCGTTTCATAAATTATTTTATGCCGCTCGGAATAGAATGACTTGCCGCTGACAATGTCCACCACATCATAAATCACATCCGGCCGTGTCATAATAGAGCCGAGCAAGGCGCGCTCGGCATCAATGTTTTGCGGCGGGATTTTATTAGTCGCCGTCAAAAAAGCTCCGGTCATCAAATTATCCATAACTGGATTTTATCACGCCCAAAAAATTGTCAAAAAGAAAATGTGAGTAGGGTGTGGAATTACTGGGGAAAGCGCTATCTAAGCCAAATTCTTTTTCAGGTATTCCTTTGTCGGGGCACGGATAAATTTCTACTGAAATTTTCCTCGTGCTCGCACCAGTCGTGCTCGCAAGCCCCCGCCAAAGGAACACCCTCAACGAATTTGGCTCTTCTAAAATTATACTTTCTTGGCTTTGTTAGCATCACGGAGAATGTGGAGTTCAGAACCAGCGGGAGTATCTTTGACTTGATAACCTTTATTAGCAAGTTCTTGGCGAATTTGGTCGGCTTTTTGGAAATTTTGCTCGCGCCGGGCCTTTTCCCGTTCGTCCACCGCCGCCTTAATCGCCTCCGTCCATTTTTCCGGCGCCAAGCGCGCCGTTTTCATTTCTTTAGCGAGTGTGTCGCGATTCTCCAAACCCAAACCGAAAATTTTATCAAAGTAAAAAATGGTCGTGCGCTTGTTTTCATTGACAATATTTTTATCCTTCACTAAATCCCAGAGCAAAGCCAGTGCCTTCGGTGTATTTAAATCGTCACTGATTGCTTCTGAAAATTTTTCAGCGTAATTAATATCTACTTTTCCAACTTTGGTGCCCCATTCCTCCACCAAAAGTTTTTTCAATCGGAACAGCGCTTTGTCGGCGCCTTCCAATGCTTCCCAAGTAAAATTGGCCGGCGAGCGGTAATGAATGCCTAGCAACCACAGCCGGTAAGCGATGGGCGAGAAACCACGGCCGATTAAATTTTTCAAAGTAACGGTGTTGCCAAGCGACTTGGAAATTTTACGGTTCTCAATGGTAATGAATTCATTATGTAGCCAGTAATTGACAAATTTTTTGTTAGTCGCCGCTTCCGATTGGGCGATTTCGTTGTTATGATGAATAGTAATGTGGTCAATGCCTCCAGTATGAATATCAAGCTGCTTACCCAAATATTTCATACTCATCGCCGAACACTCAATGTGCCAACCGGGAAAACCAATACCCCAAGGCGACGGCCATTCTTGCTGACGTTTCTGTCCAGCGCTTTCCGGCGGAGAAAATTTCCAGAGTGAAAAATCAGTCGGCTGCCGGCGCTCGGGATTTTCTTTCACCCGCGCCCCCTCGCGCAACCCTTTCAAATTTACTTTGCCAAGCTTACCGTAATTAGGGAAACGGGAAGTGTCAAAATAAATACCGTCCGAGGTTTTGTAGGTATAACCCTTTTCTTCCAATGTCTTGATAAAAGCAATTTGTTCGCCGATATGGGCACTGGCACGGGGAAAAGTGACGCCGGCGGTTTGAATATTGAGTAGGCGCAAATCATCAAAAAAACATTGGGAACAATAGTCGGTAATTTCTTTGGCCGTTTTGCCTGTTTCGCGAGCCCGCTTTTCCACTTTGTCCTCGCCGTCATCAGCATCACTGGTCAAATGACCGACATCAGTGATATTAATCACCTGTTTGGACAAGTAACCATTCAATTCTAAAATTCGGCGCAGAGTATCGGCAAAAATGTAGGGACGCAGATTGCCGATGTGCGGCGGGTCATAAACCGTCGGTCCGCAATTATACATTGTTACCTTACCGGCTTGGAGTGGCTTAAATTCTTCTTTTTGGCCAGACAAAGTATTAAAAAACAGCAAAGCCGGCAGCGGTTGCGGTTCCACCACCACCTTCCTAAAAATCTTTTCCCAAAATCCCATATCCTTAGTATAGCGCGCTCTAAAATTAAAACAAAAAGTCCCGCACGACAATGCGGAACTTCACACTTTTTTCATCAATACCAAACTTCACCACCCCCGTCAAGACCCAAAAAGGCTAAACCTTAAGGTTTAGCCTTTTTGGGAGATATCCTGTATAATTCAGTGATGTCCAGAAAAATAACTTTCGCCATCAACGAGTACTATCATATTTATAATCGGGGTGTAGACAAGAGGATTATTTTTGAAAATGATTCTGACTATAAGCGATTCGTTTTATTGTTGTATTTATGCAACGGTAAATCACCAGTTAATTTTAATAGTCTTTCAAACTGGAAAGGTCCGACCTCTTCCGAATTGATAAAAGATGTTTTTAATTATAACAGAGGAAAACAATTAATAGCTTTGGGAGCATATTGTTTAATGCCCAATCACTTTCATATACTAGCACGGGAAATATCAGAAAATGGTATCAGCACCTTTATGCACAAAGTCGGAACAGCCTACACTATGTATTTTAATGGTTGCCGTGAAAGAACCGGCGCACTATTCCAAGGAACATACAAAGCAGAACACGCAAACAATGATGAGTATCTAAAATATTTATTTTCTTACATCCACCTAAACCCGGTAAAGATTATTGAACCAAATTGGAAAGAAAAAGGCATAGCTGATGAGCAAAAAACTAAACGGTATCTGGTCTCTTATCCATATTCAAGTTATATGGATTATTTGGGGATTAAAAGGGAATTCTCAAAAATTATTGACTGGAAAAATTTTCCTGATTATTTCCCTTCAAAATCAACTTTCAGTAAATATCTTGATGATTGGTTAAAATTTACTCCAGCAAAGACCAAAAAGGCTAAACCTTAAGGTTTAGCCTTTTTGGTCTGCTCGTGCTTGGTTTTTGGCTTGCGAGGAGAAAAGGGGGTATAATTGGTGGAGTAATTTAATAATTAGTTAATTTTTTATGACAAAAAAAATCAAAGTGGCAATTAATGGTTTTGGGCGAATTGGCCGGGCGTTTTTTAGGGTGGCGGAAAAACGGCCGGAATTAGAAGTGGTCGCGGTTAATGATTTGGGTGACATTGAAAACTTTGCTTACCTTTTGCGTCACGACACGGTTTATAGAAATGACAATCTGAAAGTCAAAGTTAACCGACAACCGACAACCGACAACCGACAACAGGGAGAACTGATAGTAAATGAAAAAACGATAAAATTTTTATCAGAGAAAGAACCGACCAAATTGCCTTGGGGCAAATTGGATATTGATGTGGTGGTGGAAGCCACCGGTCTATTCACCAGTTTTGAAAAAGCTAAAGTTCATCTGATCGCCGGCGCTAAAAAAGTTGTTATCTCCGCGCCAGCCAAAGATGCGCCCAGAGATGACAGCGAAGCCACGGTGCTACTCGGCATTAACGAAGAAAAATTAGCTAAATGTAAAATTTCCTCAAACGCTTCCTGTACGACAAATGCCGCCAGTCCGGTCATCGCCATTCTTCACGAAACACTCGGCATTGAAAAGGCGCTACTCAACACCGTGCACGCTTATACCGCCAGCCAAGCGATTGTTGACGGCCCGAACAAAAAGGACTTCCGCGAAGGCCGAGCGGCGGCGCAAAACATCGTGCCGTCTTCCACTGGCGCGGCGATTGCCGTAACCAAGGCCTTTCCTCAACTGACCGGTTTGTTTGATGGTATTTCGCTTCGGGTGCCAGTTGTTGCCGGTTCTATCGCCGATATTACTTTTATTTCCAAAAAACAAACTTCCGCTGAAGAAGTAAATGAAATTTTGCGAAAGGCAGCGAAAGAAAAAAGGTGGCAGGGAATTTTTGCCGTCAATGAAGACGAGCCGGTTTCTTCCGATATTATCGGCGACCGACACGCCTCCATCGCTGATTTAAAAATGACCCGAGTAGTCGGCGGTAATTTGGTGAAAGTGTTGGCTTGGTATGACAATGAAATGGGTTACGCTTATACTTTAGTGAAACACGTTATCAAAATCGGAAATTAGCATTATTAGTAAGTATCAATGTATTGTATCGTTTATGAAAATCCTCATCACTTCAGATCACGCCGGTTTTGAATTAAAAAACGCTCTTTTTCGTTTTTTGAAAGAGAAAAAATTTGAGGTGGTCGATTACGGACCGGACAAATTAGACCCTAATGATGATTATCCTGACTTTGTCGCACCGGTGGCTGAAAAAATCTCGGCCGACGAAACTGGCAAGACTTTCGGCGTCGTCATCGGCGGTTCAGGGCAAGGAGAAGCAATGTGCGCCAACCGTTTCCCGCGCATCCGGGCAGCAGTGTTTTATGGAGACAAAAGGCTAAACCTTGAATCTGAAAAAAGGTTTGGCCTTTTGTCCCTCTCCCGCGAACATAATGACGCCAACATTTTAGCTATCGGCGCCCGATTTGTATCTGAAGAAGAAACCAAAAAAGCCGTTCTTCTTTGGCTGGAAACGCCCTTCAGTGGCGAAACGCGACATCTCCGCCGCCTTGAAAAAATTGATTTATTGGCACCTAGTAATCGTGTGGATATCTGATTTCAACAATCTGTTGAAATCAGATATCCACAATATCAACCATGATAGAAATCGTCCCTGCCATTTTGCCTAAGAATTTTGTTGACTTGCGAGAAAAACTCTCGCTGGTCAGAGGTTTGGCGCGCCTCGTCCAGATTGACATCTGTGATGATAAACTTAATTTTGAAAACGGTCTGCCGTTTTGGGAGGACTTTGATTTTGAAATTGATTTAATGATTGAAGAACCGGAAAGTAAATTGGATTATTTCATCAACGCCGGCGCCAGGCGAATAATTTTCCACTTGGAAATAACGAAAAGTTTAGACCCGTCTATCAAAAAATTATCGGGCATTGCCGATATCGGTATCGCTCTTGATTGGGTAACGCCGGTTAATGCCGTTGAGCCGTTTTTGGAAAAAATTGACACCGTTCAAGTGATGGGCATAAAACGAATCGGCTTCCAAGGCGAACCGTTTGAAGAATCAGTTGTTGATAAAGTGGCTATTTTACACGATAAATATCCAAACTTGGCTATCAGCGTTGACGGTGGTGTAAATTTAAAGAACGCGCCGCGATTGATCCAGGCCGGCGCGGCACGGCTGATTGTTGGCTCAGCGATTTTTGAAAGCGATAATTTGCAAACAATGATAGAAAAATTTAAAGCTCTTCAATAACAATGAACATCAGCAAACCAGTAGTATCCACTTAGGCGTAACTACGGGGCAAGAAAAATATGTTAAGTGATGAAAAAATAAAGTTTTTAAAGTTAAAGGCAAATGAGATTCGCCGAACGGTGGTTGAAACGCTGGTCAATGCTGGTTCGGGCCATACCGCTGGCCCGCTTGGCATGGCTGATGTTTTTGCTTATCTATTTTTTCACGCTTTAAATCACGACCCGAAAAAACCTGATTGGTCCGAACGCGACCGATTGGTCGTTTCCAACGGGCACATTTGTCCGGTTTTATACGCAGTTATGGCTCATGCCGGCTATTTTTCGGTAAAAAATTTAATTGGCAGTTTGCGAAAATTTGGTTCGCCGTTCCAAGGTCATCCCCAACGCGACTTTTTGCCGGCTTTGGAAAATAGCTCGGGACCATTAGGCGAAGGTTTAGCCCAAGCGGTCGGAATGGCCCTAGCAGAAAAAATGGATTGGGAAATTCAAGGTCGAACCTTGGTTCTGAAGAAAGGTTCGACCTTTATATCCAAATTTTTTTTCTGTATTCTCTCCGACGCCGAACTTCAGGAAGGTAGTACTTGGGAAGCGGCGATGTTCGCCGGCAAAGAACAACTCGGCAATTTAATCGCCGTTATTGACCGTAATAAAATTCAAATCGACGGCTTCACCGAAAAAATTATGCCGTTGGAACCGTTGCGGGAAAAATGGGAGGCCTTCGGTTGGCACACGGCAGAAATAAATGGTCATGATTTTCGCGAATTGGATGAAGCGGTTTCGGTGGCAAAAACTTTTATTGCTAAACCATCGGTAATTATCGCTCGCACCATTCCGGGCAAAGGCGTCAAAGAATTTGAAAACAAACCCGAATGGCACGGCCGGGCGCCGAACAAGGCGGAAGGGGAAAAAGCCTTAAAAGAGCTTCAATAGCTTTATGACAAACTCACAAACAAAATTAAAATCTACGCGCGTTGGTTTTGGTGAAGGATTAGTGCTAGTTGGTGAAAATGACCAGCGAGTGGTGGCGCTGACGGCTGATTTGAAAGAGTCGGTTTGTATGAGCGCTTTTGCCGAAAAATTTCCAAAAAGATTTATTGAGGTGGGAGTAGCGGAACAAAATTTGGCGGGAGTGGCGAGCGGTATGGCGGCGATGGGCAAAATTCCTTTTGTCGGTTCGTTCGCGATTTTTTCGCCGGGCCGAAATTGGGAACAAATCCGCACGACAATTTGCTATAACAATCAGCCGGTAAAAATTGTCGGTTCGCACGCTGGTTTATCCGCTTCAGCGGACGGCGGCAGCCACCAAATTTTGGAGGACATCGCTCTGACGAGAGTTTTGCCGAACCTGATTGTCCTCTCGCCCTGCGACGCCATTGAAGCGAAAAAAATGGTGGTGGCTGCCGCCGAAATTGACAAGCCGGTTTACATCCGTCTCTCGCGGGCCGAAACGCCGATCATTACCAGCGAAGAAACGCCGTTTGAAATTGGGAAAGCGGAAATACTTCAGAAAAAAAGGTTAAACCTTAAATCTGAAGAAAGGTTTAACCTTGAGAAACCCAAAATCGGAATCATCGCTACCGGCACCATGGTCCACAAAGCTCTCGCGGCGGCCAAAGAACTCTCGGAGAGTGGCATTAATGTTTCGGTGATGAATTTGTCAACCGTCAAACCGCTGGATGAAAGGGCGATAATAAAATTAGCAAAAGAGACTGGCGCGATTGTCACGGTTGAAGAACACCAAATCGCCGGTGGCATGGGCAGCGCGGTTGCTGAACTTCTGGCGCAAAATCATCCAACATCGATGGAATTTATTGGCGTTAAAAATCAATTTGGCCAAACGGGAACTTATGAAGAATTATTGAACTTTTACGGATTAAATGTTTTGCAAATTAAACAAGCTGTTCGACGAATAATGAAGAAAAAAGGTTAAACCTTAATTAATTAATTAATTTTCTGCGGTCGATAATTTGAAGGTGCTTGAGCAAGCAATTCTTCCAAAGCCGATCGGCTAAGCAATCCTTCGTGAGCGCCGACGAATTGAACCACCGAACGAGCGTTAATGGGTGCCCACAATGCTGCTTCGCGGGGCGTTTTGCCGAGCACCAAAGCGGTAACGAAAGTGGCAGCATAGGCATCACCGGCGCCGGTTCGTTCTATCGGCAACTCTAAATTGGGATAGGTCGGCATAAAAACAACGCCTTCGCTATCGCAGATGTAAGCGCCGCTCGCACCGCCCGTTACAATCGCGTTTTTCGCTCCCAAATTGTAAAATTGTCTTACGGATTCCACATCATTTTCATTGGAACCGAGTAATTTTTTCGCCTCTTCTCGGTTGCAAGCGAAAACTTCGGCGCGGCGGATAAACGGCGCCAATTTTTCCAGCCCCATGGTAAATTGAAAAGTGCCGGGCTGGAAAGCGAGTTTCACCTCGGGATTGGCTTCCAGATACTTTAAAATTTCTTGATGATACTCTGCCGAATCGCCGCCGATGGAACTCAAATAAATCCACTCCGGTTTTTCAAAAGCCGCCGGCAGAGTGCGTTTGTAAGGCTCATGCCTGACCAAAATTGTCCGCTCGTCTTCATACCACAAAACATAATTGAAATTGGTCACCGCATTTCCGTGAACCCGGACATAGGCGGTGGAAATTTGTTCTTTCTGAAGCTCCTCCAAACAATCTTGGCCGTTTTTATCATCACCAAGATTAGTGACAATGGCAACAGACAGCCCGAGCCGCGCGGCGGCAATGGCGGCATTAGCGGCATTGCCGGTAGCATAGACAATGTTACCGGACTTGTAGGGAATTTTTTGACCGAACGCCACGCACAGTTCGCAACCCTCACGGTTCAAATTGCAGTGGACCGAGGCATTTTCTAGGCGAATAAAAGCATCAATGGCTATGTCGCCGATTGCCAAGAAAGCTGCGGGTTTTTTACCAAAAGACATTTTAAATTAAATGCTGATTTTATTGGGCGGGTTTCGACCGTCAAAGAAAGCGATCAAATTCTCCGCCGCTTTTTTCGCCATATCATTTCTGGTTTCCGCCGTTGCCGAAGCGATATGCGGAGTCAAAACGACATTGGGCAAATTTTTCAAACCCTCGGCTAAAACTGGTTCGTTTTCAAAAACATCCAGCGCCGCGCCCCTAATAATACCTTTTTTTAGAGCATTAACCAAAGCGACTTCATCTATCACCGAGCCGCGCGAGGTGTTGATAAGATAAGCGGTTTCTTTCATCAACGCCAAACGCTCGGCATTAATCAAGTGTTTGGTTTCCGGCAAAAGCGGCACATGTAGACTAATCACATCCGCTTGTTTTAAAACTTCATTCAGTGAAAGCAGGAAATTTGCGTCCGTTTCTTTTTCCATTTTTTCATTGCGAACAATATCGTGATAAATAATTTTCATACCAAAACCCCGCGCTGATTTTTTGGCCACTTCCGCGCCAATTCGGCCGGCGCCCAAAATGCCCAGTGTTTTCCCAAGTAAATCAACGCCCCATAACAGCATTGGGTCCCAACCTTGATATTTGCCGTTGCGAACAAAAGTGTCGCCCTCCACGACTCGGCGAGTTAAGGTGAGTAAAAGAGCCAGAGTGTGTTCGGCAACGCTTTCAGTTGAGGCGCCCGGCGTATTAGTTATTACCACCCCGCGTTTTTTTGCCTCAACAATGTCAATGTTGTCAAAACCAACGGCGTAATTGGCAAAAATTTTTGTCGTAGGCGTTGCAGTGAAAACTTCAATGTCAATTCGGTCAGTCAGCAGACAAAGCACGCCATCATAATTTCCGGCGCCGAGAATCTTAAGCAACTCTGTTTTTGGCAACAATTCGCTTTTGTTCCGCCATTCAACATCATGTCCTTTGTCTTTGAGCATTTTGACGCCGATTTCCGGAATTTTGTGAGTAACAAAAATTTTTTCCATTTTGGTTTAGTGAACTCCGTTTCGCTTCGTAAATTCTCGCAAAAAAAACAACTCGCTATAATTTATTAAATACTCGCAATTTTTCCTCCACCACTTTTTGTACCGCCTTGAGCGGTTCTTTCAAATACTTGTAAGGCGCGATTTCCTCCGGATTTTCTTGGAGCGATTTTTGGAGCGCTTGGCGATAGGCAACGCGCAATTCGGTGTTGATGTGGACAATCGTTACACCGGCGGCAATCGCCGCTTGAAATTCTTCCGGCGCGCTACCCGAACCGCCGTGGAGAACGAGAGGAATGTTCACAACTTCGCTGATTTCTTTTATGCGTCCGATATGAAGCGCCGGATTTTTGGCATTGCGCAACATGCCGTGGATGTTGCCGATGGCCGGCGCCAGCAAATCCACGCCGGTTTCCGCCACAAATTTTTTGGCATCAATCGGTTTGGTCAGCATTTCTTCGGTTAAAGCGGCGCCAACCGGAAGCACATCGTGGATTTTTGATGATTTGCCTATGAAACCGATTTCGCCTTCGGTGATAATTTCCGAATTTTTCTGCCGAGCGTATTCAACACATTGCTTGGTAATTTTAATATTTTCCGCCAATGGCAATTCACTGCCGTCAAACATCGCCGCGTCAAAACCAGCATCTATCACTTCTTTGTATCTTTCAAAACTGGAAACGTGGTCGGCATTGATGAAAATTGGATAAGCAAATTGCTCTCGCAAACTTTTAACTAAAGCTACCGCCTGTCGAACGCCGACAAAATCTCGTTCGCCGTCGGACAAACCGATAATCACCGGCGTTGCGATATTTTGGGCGGCGTGAAAAATTCCCCAAAGCGTTTCCAAATTGGAAATATTGAAGTGGCCGACGGCGACTTTTTTTGCTCGCGCTTCTGTCAGGCGCTCTCGTAAAGTTTTCATAATAACATTGTAGCATATTCAGATTTCTCCACAAAAATGCTAGAATCAATACTAATGGATAAGTCAAAGATTGCCGAGCGGGAGGAAAAAATTCTCAAGTTTTGGCAAGATAATAAAATTTTTGAAAAATCGGTGAAAAAACCGGCGCCGCTAGGTGAATTTACTTTTTACGATGGGCCGCCGTTCGCCAGCGGCACACCGCATTATGGTCACCTGCTTGCCGGTACAATCAAAGATGCCGTGCCGCGTTTTTGGACTATGCGCGGCTTTCGGGTTTCGCGTCGTTGGGGTTGGGATTGCCACGGTTTGCCGGTGGAAAATTTGGTGGAAAAAGAATTGGGTTTAAAATCAAAAAAGGAGATAGAAAATTACGGCGTGGAAAAATTTAACGCCGCCGCTCGCGAAAGCGTTTCGCGTTATGCTGATATTTGGCGCGAACAGATTCCGCGTTTCGGCCGATTTGTGGATATGACTGACGATTACCGAACGATGGACGCTAATTACACCGAGAGTGTTTGGTGGGCGTTCAAAAAACTTTATGACAAGGGTCTGATTTACGAAGGTTTCAAATCAATGCATCTTTGTCCGCATTGCGGCACCACGCTTTCCAATTTTGAAGTAGCGCAAGGATACAAAGATATAAACGACATAAGTGTTTATGTTAAATTCCAATTTCCAATTTCCAATTTCCAAGGGGATGAAAAAACTTTTCTGTTGGCGTGGACGACAACGCCGTGGACACTACCCGGAAATGTCGCCCTAGCAGTAGGAAAAAATATTGATTATGTAAAAGTTCAAATTGGAGAAGAAAAGTTAATTTTGGCCAAAGCCCGATTAGCTGTTTTGAAGCGGGAATATAAAATTTTAGAGGAATTTAAGGGAACAGATTTGATAGGCAGGTCATACGAACCGATTTTTGATTATTACTCAAAAAATGCCCGCCCGAACGACCGAAGTCATTCGGTCGGGCGGGGCTGGAAAATTTACGGAGCGGATTTCGTGACCACCGAAGACGGCACTGGCATCGTCCATATCGCGCCAGCTTTCGGTGAAGACGATTTGCGCTTGGGTGAAAAAGAAAAACTGCCATTCATTCAGCACGTTGGTCTTGATGGCAAATTTAAGAAAGAAGTCATTGATTTCGTTGGTATGGAAGTAAAGCCAAAAGAGGATTCCACTCGCGCCGATGTGGCAGTTTTGAAATTTCTTGCCGCCAAGGGCTCGCTTTTTGATAAAGAAAAAATCACTCATTCTTATCCGCATTGTTGGCGTTGCGAAACGCCGCTTCTAAATTACGCCGCTTCATCATGGTTTGTGAAAGTTACGGCCCTTAAGGATAAATTGATTGCCGAGAATAAAAAAATTCATTGGCTGCCGAAAACGATAGGCAAGTTTCGTTTTGGTAATTGGCTAGCCGAAGCGCGCGATTGGGCGATTTCCCGTTCGCGTTTTTGGGGCGCGCCCTTGCCGGTTTGGCGTTGCGAAAAGTGCGGCAGGTTGGAGATTATCGGTTCGGCTGAGGAGATGAAAAAAAATCTGAAGCCGCGCAATCGCTATTTTATAATGCGCCACGGCCAATCGGAAAATAATGTTCAAAATATTTTGAACGGCGATTTACAAAACAATGTTTTTTCTTTGACAGATACAGGTAAGATTCAAATTGAAAATTCTTCTAAGAAATTAATCGGGGAGAAAATTGATATTATTTTTTCTTCACCTTTTCTGCGAACCAAACAGACGGCAGAGATTGTCGCTCGGACGGTTAATATTTCACCGGAGCAAATAAAATTTGATGACGGAATAGCCGAAGTCCGATTTGGCGACTTTGAAAATAAAACGGCTGATGAATTTCATAAATTTTTCAAAAGGGGTATTGAACAATTCACGAGAGCACCAAAAGATGGTGAGGATTTTACTGAAATTAAAAAACGAGTGGGGAACTTTCTCTCTGAAATTGACGCTGAATTTAATAATAAAACAATTCTAATCGTAACTCACGAAGCGCCGGCCTGGATGATGGCAACGGCCGCCTTAGGTCTGATACCTGAACAAGCCCGATCAATTTGGCCTGATGACAACGGGTTTATCAAAAACGGGGAAATTAAAGAACTTGATTGGTTACCTTTGCCTCGCAATGATAATTACGAACTTGATTTACACCGGCCGTTCATAGATAAAATCGTTTTTGATTGTCCTTGCGCTCATTCGACAAGTTCAGAGCAAAACGGAATAATGCGACGGGTGCCAGAGGTTTTTGATTGCTGGTTTGAAAGCGGTTCAATGCCTTTTGCCGAATGGCATTACCCCTTTGACTTCGCTCAGGGCAAACCCTCTAAAAACTTTTTCAATCCAAAAGCCGGTTGGTTCCAAAAACCTAAAAGATTTCCGGCGGATTTTATCGCCGAAGGTTTGGACCAGACCCGCGGTTGGTTTTATTCTTTGCTTGTCCTCGGCGTCGCTTTGTTTGGCAAATCGCCTTACAAAAATGTGGTGGTGAACGGCACGATGCTGACCGAAACCGGCGAAAAAATGTCCAAACGGCTCCAGAATTATCCCAACCCGATGGATATGGTTAATAAATACGGCGCTGATGCCATTCGCTATTACATGCTCGCTTCACCAGTAGTCCGCGCCGAAGATTCTTGCTTCTCGGAAAAAGGCGTGGAAGAGGTGGCAAAGAAAGTTTTGGGCCGTCTTGACAATGTTCTGAATTTTTATTTGTTATATGAGAAACAAATTCCAAATCGCAAATCCCAAGTTCCAAACAATTTTCAAATTCCAAATTCCGAAAATATTTTAGACGAGTGGATTTTCGCAAGATTGAGACAACTCATCAGCGAAGTGACAACGGCAATGGAAAATTACGAACTGGACAAAGCGGCGCGGCCCATTACCGATTTCGTGGACGACCTTTCCACTTGGTACTTGCGCCGTTCGCGTGAACGCATAAAAAAAGTTCCAAGTTCCAAGTTCCAAGTTCCAAACAAATTTCAAGTTACAAATTCCAAATTGAAAATGGAAGATGGCCAAGTGGCGTTGGCAACCTTGCGATTCGTTTTGTTGGAACTTTCAAAAGTTATGGCGCCGTTCACGCCATTCTTCGCGGAATACCTTTACCGACAACTTACAACCGACGACCAACGACAAAAAGAAAGCGTCCATTTGGAGAATTGGCCTATCAGAGACGACCAACGACTAACGACTAACGACCAACAACTACTCGGAGAGATGGAAAAAACCCGGCGGATTGCGTCGTTGGTTTTGGAAGCTCGGGCGAAAACGAATATAAAAGTTCGACAACCGCTCGCTTCGCTCAAATTTTCAATTTTCAATTTTCAATTTTCAAAAAATAACAAACAACTGTTGCAATTAGTGAAAGATGAAGTGAATGTGAAAGAAGTGGTTTTTGATGACAAATTAAAAGAAGAAGTAGAGTTGGATACTAATATTACACCCGAACTGAAAAAAGAAGGCGACTATCGGGAGATTTTACGGCGGATTCAGGAGCTGCGGAAAGAAAAAGGCCTTCAGCCCGGGCAATTGGCGACGCTCGCCACCTCGGCGCAAATCGCCGCCACCGGCCTGCCTCAAGAATTTGAAGCCGATTTGAAACGCGCCGCCTCGCTGGAAAAAATCAATCACGGCGTTCTTTCCGCCGGTGATTTTGAATTGCGCTAATTTTTTCCGTTTTCCAAATTACGAATAAAAAAGTAGTCGCAATCTCATTCGTAATTTGTTTCTAGCAACTCTTTTTTGCTTTTTACCGCTATTTTTTCTATGATAGGAATGCTATGTCTTTCTTCTCTCCCAAACTGGGCATTGATTTAGGCACTACCAATACTCTGGTCTTTGCGCCTGGGCGGGGAATTGTCTTGAACGAACCATCGGTGGTGGCAATCGACGAAGATAACCACAAGATTCTCGCTGTCGGCGGCGAAGCGAAAAAAATGATTGGCCGAACGCCCGAATCCGTTACCGCTTACCGGCCGTTGAAAGACGGCGTGATCGCCGATTATCGCGTAACCGAAGCAATGCTCCGTTATTTCATTAATAAAGCGTTGGGCAAATGGAGTTTCTTCAAGCCGGAAGTAATGGTGTCGGTGCCGGCCGGCATCACTTCCACCGAACGACGGGCAGTGGTGGAAGCGGCGATTAAGGCGGGCGCCCGGAACGCTTACGTGGTCAAAGAACCGGTGCTGGCCGCTATCGGCGCCGGCATTCCCATTCACGAGCCAGCTGGCCACATGGTGGTAGATATCGGCGGCGGCACGATTGATGTGGCGGTGATTTCGCTCGGCGGCATCGTTTCTTCCACTTCGGTTAAATGCGCCGGCGATCGCTTGGACGCCGCCATTACCGATTATGTCAAAAAGACATTTAATTTAGTAATCGGCGACAAAATGGCCGAGACGATAAAAATTGAAATCGGCTCGGCGGTACCGGTAGAGGAAGAGTTGACAACAACCATTAAGGGGCGGGACTTCGTCACTGGCTTGCCGCGAACGACCGAAATCAGAACCAACGAAATCGTTCGGGCGATTGCTCGCGAATTGAGGGAAATGATTAAAGCCATTCGCGATGTCTTACAGGAAACGCCGCCGGAATTGGCCGCTGACATCATTGACCGCGGCGTGATTATGACCGGCGGTTCGTCGCAACTGCGAAATTTTCCGGAATTGGTCTTGCGCCGCACCGGCGTCAAAGCGATGTTGGCCAAAGATCCGATTTTCTGCGTCGCCAAAGGCACCGGTATCGCCTTGGAACATTTAGACACTTACAAGAAAAGCATTATCGCCAAGAGATGATTTTGTAATTAATAACATGGACTTTTTAAAAAATTTGAGTGTTAGCGAACTGCATCATGCTTATTTAGTAACAGGGGAGCGGCATAGCGTGCGTTTGGCGCTAAACCGATTTTTTGAAAATGAATTAAAATTTAGAACTCGGGGCAATCCTGATTTTCTTTTCGCCGAATACGACATTTTCACCATCGATGATAGCCGGGCGCTCAAAGACTGGCAGAGCAAGCGACCAGCGGCCGGCGAACAAAAATTTTTCGTCCTGGCGCTAAATAGCGCCACCCACCAAGCGCAAAACTCGCTTTTAAAGGTCTTGGAGGAACCGGCCGCCGGTACTCATTTCTTTTTAATCGCGCCGGCGGCCGATATTTTTTTGCCCACTGTTCGGTCGCGATTGTGTATCGTAAAATTTAACGAGCAAAGTGAAAAAAGCGAAGCGGCGGCGGCGGAAAAATTTCTGAAATCAAATATCGGCGAACGATTTGCCTTCGCCAAATCGTTCGCCGACGAAATTACCGACGGCACCAGCCTCGCCGAAGACGGCAAGTCTAGGCAAGCAAAAACCAAAACCGATGTTATAAAATTCCTGGACGCCGTTGAACTGGCCCGGCGAGATAAAAATCCCGCCGAAGCCGCCGTTTTTGAACAATTATTTCAAGCCAAAATTTTTCTGCGCGGCCGCGCCCCGTCGGTAAAAATGATTCTGGAGAATTTGGCTTTGCACCTTTGATTTGTTAAATTAGCCAACTTTGCTACAATAGTGAAATATTATTAGATAGCTAAAAAATATCATGTCTGAAGAAACGATGGGGAATCAGCGGGAAACAACGAAAAAGCGTTCTAGTTTGTCGTTTTTCAAGTTTTTCATATTTATCGTGATTGTGGCAGCTATCGTTGTTGCTGTCTATTTTGCAATGAAACAAGGCGTAGGTAGTGGAGCGGTCGCGGTGGTCAACGGCCAGAAAATCACGCGGGCGGTTTATGATGAACGCTATGCTCAACTCGCAACCAACATCGCGTTGCAAGGGCAGTCAGCGACTACCACTGAAATGCAAACTTTGATTAAGAATCAAACACTGGATAATCTTGTCACAGAAATTCTGCTTTTGCAGGAAGCTGACAAGGAAGGCATAAAAGTCAATGAGCAAGAAGTTAACACTCTTTTTTCCCAAAACAAATCGCAGTTTCCCGATGAAGCCGAGTTCGAGAAAGCGCTTACCGCTCAAGGATTTACCGTCGGCACTTTTAAAAAATTCCTGATTAAGGACAACATCATCCGGCAATATCTTGTGGCTCACATCGATACCAATACGGCGACAACCACGGAAACAGAAATAAAAACCCTCTACGATCAAGCGGCCGCCAGCAATCCGACTGTGCCTCCTTTGAATCAGATTCGTGATCAAGTCAAGAATCAAATCATTCAGCAGAAACAGCAACGACTCATCGCGGATTTCATCCAACGACTCCGCGCTTCAAGCACCGTGGAGACCTTGATTTAGTTTAACCCGAATTCTAACTCCAAGCGCAATGTTCCCCTAAAAAAGCCTTGCGGTACAAGGCTAAATGTGAAATGTCCATAAGGTAAAATG
>MHSF01000029.1 GCA_001822695.1 Candidatus Taylorbacteria bacterium RIFCSPLOWO2_02_FULL_44_35
CAACCTTCTTTGTCGTCGGGAATAATATGAGCCGGTAATTTTTTTCCGGTTTGCTGATTGATTTGAGGAAATTTGTGAACATTCTGGCTTTCCACGCTCCAGCCGGCGCCAGTGCCACACATTGATATATACATTATTTCTGCCAAATCCTGAAATGATTGCGGCGCGATGAAAGAGCAATTATAAGCGCAGACATTGGTTTTTGCCGCTGCGGTGCCAGCAAATTGAAGCAGGCGCATTGAGGGCATCGCCTCTTGTCGGAGAATTGTCTCTCGAACTTCTTTATATTCGCTTTCTTTGAGTTTCTTGCCTAAATTTTCCCGCATAAAGTTGAGATAGCGGTCAACTGTTTCCACCCAGGTTTCGCGCCGATTCTCGCTATCAATCCAACGGGCATAGGTGCGGTAATAGACAAACTCACCAAGCGAGTTGCGGAAATATTTTTTACTTTCAGTTGCCAGCCGTCTTACTGATAGAGGCACTTGCAGTCCTTTTTCGCGTAGCCGCGCTCGTTTTTCGCGGTAAAGAATATAGGCCTTGGCGGTTTTGACATAATCGGAGAGAATTAATTCCTTTTCCACTTCATCTTGAACACCTTCAACAGTTGGAATGAAATTTTTATGCTTTTTGGTAATGCGTAAAAGTTCGGCGTAGACCTTGTTAGCCACAAGCCCGGCTTCTTTTTCGCTACCCTCGCCGGTCTGGAGCATGGACTTGTAGGCGGCGGTTTTTATTTTGTTGACATCAAACAGAACGACTGAACCATCTCGTTTCTGAATCTTTTTTACCAACTCTACTTCTCTTTCCGATTCGCGTTTCGTTTTAGTCATCATAGTTTCACTATTTTACCTTAAAAACTTTTTTCGGCGAAAGGTGGATAAAGTATGCGGGAACAAAATTTTAAAAATGTCCATCCCGTTAGAAGCGATGCTTCTAACGGGAGCCAATGTCACTTGCCCTCGCTTTTAATAAAAAAACAAAACTCGGCCATCCCAGGGATGGCCGAGTGAGATTAGGTGGTCTTTAGTTGTTTAGTGCGAAACTGGAGCAGTTGGAGAGAATCCTCTTTCCAGGATACTGATCCACGAAAAGTTGGTATACGGACTCTCCTTCGCTCGGACCCTCCCGTAAGAGTTTAAGGACCAAACACTTTTGATTGGGTAGTCCTACCCGTTCACAAAACCTTTCCCAACGGTCAACGATATCCTTGATAACCGCTAGGATGGCATCGGAGCATTGCGCTCTTCGTGCTTGACGGAGCTCATTGATTTCCCCAATCATCTCATAGGCAACACCGAAAAACGCTTTTATCTTGGCTTCAGTGCCTTGGGCGTTTCGGAATTGCTCTTCATAGACACTCAGTTTTTTCATGACCGATTTTCTTTTGTTGTTGGTTTTCCACCACACTTTTGACCCCCAACTCACATGTTTGAGCGGCCAAATTCTGCCAAGAGCATAGCAGATAACTATTATCTTGTCAAGCTCGCAAATAGCAAATAACCGCCATGGCTGCTATTTGCTAAATGGTAGAGATTGGGTCTATCTATCAAATTTCGCAATCATCCCGACGGAAATTTTATTTTTTTGGACGAAGCCGGTGGGGACTTCTAGGACATAGCGGGCTGGGGTGCTGGGAGTGAAGACCTCGGGATAGGATTCGGGCACAGCGTTTTCTTTTATGAAAACGATTTGATAATTTTCGTCTAGCCAAATGATATCAATAGGGAAATTCATTTCTTTCATCCAAATGCCGTGAGTGCCGGAGTTCGGAAAAATAAAAAACAAGCCGGTATTTTCCGCTAAAGCTAGCCGGCCGCTCAACCCCCTGGTTAATTCCGCTGTTGTTTTGGCAATTTCTATGTAAATTTTAGCGTCACCGATGAACAACGAAGTCGCCGTCGGTGTTGGTTGAGCGGCCGGTCGCCAGAAAATTATCAGAATCAAGATTAAAAACAAAAAAACCAGAATTTTTTTCATTTTTTAGGTTGCGGGGGTTACTATTTCAGCTGGTGCGACGGCCTCTTCCTTTTTCTCTTCGGGTTTTTCTTCTTTCACTGGCGCTTCGGTTGGGGCAGGTTTTTCCTCCGCCTTTATCGGACGCTTTTTTGGTAAAACATTGATTTTTTTGCCAGTAATTATTTTTTGTTCAATTAAATAATTATGGAGTGTGCCGGAAAGCTGGGCGCCTTTGGACAACCAATATTTGAGCCGTTCGCTGTCTATACTTCTTTCCTTATCATTTTCAGCATTGTAAAAACCGAGCGTTTCTAAGGTCTTGCCGCTTTTAGTGGAATTTCTTTTATCAGTTAAGACCACCCGAAAACTCGGAATATGTTTCCTGCCAGTTCTTTGCAAACGAATCATTAACATAGCGATAGGTTAGCATAAGTCAGCGATTTCTGCAACATTTTGCATCCGTCCACCACATTTGTAACATTTTTTGACATACACCTAAAAACCGCGATCGCTGAAAGTTAGTGTATGTAGGCGAAAAAATCACTCTGCACTAAATCCCGCGATAGCAAAAGTTAGTGCGAATGGGAAAAACTGCTAAATAGAGCCATGTTTTGGTGATTGAAGACCTCATTAAACGCCAAGAAAGCGGTGAAAATGTCGGTCTTCAAATTACCGGCCGACATTTCTTTTTCGTGAAGAATGAAAATGAAGAAAAAGGTGTGGGAAAAGAAGGCGAAGAGAATAGCGTTTCGGTTGTCACTATGTTCTGGATTGACAGACATCAGTGGCGCGTCAATAAGATGCCTCTTAATCGCCCAGCGGGGTTTGACATTGGTTGCCGACTTTTCGTCCGCAACTTCTCCGGGTTGCTTTGACCCTTGAGTCTCCAGCCTCGTCCCGACATTGGGACGGGGCTTTTCTTTTACCTTAAATTTCCCCTTGCGCGATTTTTTGGATATGCTAAACTATCACCATCTATGGAAATTGCCTCGCTTTTGCCTTATATCCAGATTTTTCTGTCCATCATTTTGATTGGCGCGGTTTTGTTGCAACAGACGGGCGCCGGCGCCGGCGGTGCTTTTGGTGAAAACGCTAATTGGAGTTCGGCTTTCCATACCCGTCGCGGCGCCGAAAAAACCCTGTTCATCGTCACCATCATCACCGCCATTATTTTTGTCCTATCGGCTTTCATTTCTTTGATCATTTAATTTTCTATCTTTGTTTATTATTAATTAATTTTTTTCTTGTCAGAAAATCTTTTTAAGAAGGAGTGGCATATTTCTTTTTTGACCAAGTTTCAGAACTCTTTGGCTAATTTTGGTTTGGCGGAAAAAATTATTTTCGCGATTTTGTTCGCCGCTTTTTCAATCTCGGCGCTCTTTCTTGTCAAAAAGGCGACTGAAGTTTTTTTAGTGGAAACTCCTGCCAGCGGTGGCAGCTTGACCGAGGGCGTAGTTGGTTCCGTGGGTATGATTAATCCCCTACTCGCCATTTCCGACGCTGACCGCGATTTAACCGCCGTAATTTATTCCGGACTGCTTAAGGCCGCGCCGAACGGCGCGCTGAGCGGCGATTTAGCTAAAGATTGGAATGTGTCGATAGACGGTTTGACTTACACTTTCATGCTCAAGAATGACATTTTTTTCCAAGATGGCGCGCCGGTGACGGCCGACGATGTTTTGTTTACCGTTCAGAAAGCCCAAGACCCGTCGTTGAAAAGCCCGAAACGCGCCAATTGGGAAGGCGTTACGGCGGAAAAAATCGGCGTTAATCAAATTAAATTCACTTTGAAACAACCTTACTCGTCTTTTTTGGAAAACGCCACTTTGGGAATTTTGCCCAAGCATTTGTGGAAGGATATCGACCCCGAGCAATTTTCTTTCAGCCAATACAATGTCGCGCCGGTCGGTTCCGGTCCTTTTGAAATTGGCGCTGTCAAAAAGAACTCCGGCGGCCTGCCGATTGCTTACGAGCTCAAGTCGTTCAAGAAATATGCGCTTGGCCGACCGCTGCTGAACAAGCTCACTTTCAGATTTTTTAATAGCGAAGAAGCGTTGTTGGCCGCTTTCAATGGAGGCGAAGTTGAGAGTATGAGCGCGATCGCACCGGCAACGGCTGAAATGTTGAAGAAACGCAAGGTCAGAGTGGAGCAGACGCCTTTGCCCAGAATTTTTGCTTTATTTTTCAATCAAAGTCAAGCGCCGATTTTTGCCAATCCGGAAGTTAGAAAAGCGTTGGCCATGACGGTTGATCGTTTTGAAATAGTTGATGAGGTCTTGGGCGGTTACGGCACGGAAATTTTCGGTCCTTTGCCTCCGGGGATTTTGCCCGCAACGACGGCGCCGGATAATTCAATGGCGACTGACACCGCGGCCCTCGCCGAGAGTTTGCTCATTAAGAACGGCTGGAAGAAAAATAGCGGAGGCATTTTTGAAAAGAAGTCCAAAAAAGAAACCTTAACTCTAGTGTTTGCCATTACCACCTCCAGCGCACCGGAACTTAAAAAGACAGCGGAAATTTTGAAAGCGAGTTGGACGAAAATCGGCGCCGATGTTTCCTTAAGGGTTTTTGATCCGGGCGAACTAAATCAGGTAGTTATTCGGCCAAGAAAATATGACGCCTTGCTTTTTGGTGAGATTATCGGTCGTGATCCCGATTTGTTCGCTTTTTGGCATTCCTCGCAAAGAAACGACCCGGGCCTTAACATCGCGCTTTACACCAATATTAAAGCTGACAGGCTTTTAGAAGAAGCTCGGACAATTGCTGACCAAAATGAACGATTGCAGAAATACGCCGCTTTCAATGAAGAAATCAAAAAAGATCTGCCGGCGATTTTTCTTTACTCGCCCGACTTTATGTATGTTTTGCCGGAAAAAATCAAAGGTTTCGCTTTTGGTCGTGTAACCACGCCCTCGGATCGGTTCGCCAATGTTAATCAATGGTATGTTGAGACCGAAAAGGTGTGGAAAATATTTAGCGATTAGTCATTGTGGATATCTGATATCCACGAATATATTAATTAACAATATGTATAAATCAAACACACCAAATATCAGTGGACGCAAACGAGTGTTTAAATATCGCTTGTTGGCGCCGCTTAAAACGGAAAAGAAATTAATTCCTTTCAATCAAGGGATTCCTCCCAAGAATTTTTCTATTCGGCGCAAAGTTGCTGCGCCCATTCCCCCGTCTGGCGACAATATCAGAATTATTCCTCTGGGCGGTGTGGAAGAAATCGGCAAAAATATGACAGTGGTGGAATACAAAGGCGACATCGTTGTGGTTGATTGTGGTATGCAGTTTTCCACCGAAGACACGCCCGGCATTGATTATCTTTTGCCCAATACCACTTATCTTGAAGAACGCAAAGATAAAATTCGCGCTGTGATTATTACCCACGGCCACCTGGATCACATTGGCGCTATTCCTTTTTTGATAAATCGGCTCGGCAATCCGCCGATTTGGTGTCGCGAATTCGGTGCGCTCCTGATTCAAAAACGCCAGTTGGAGCATCCCCATTTACCAGCGCTTAATATGAAAATTGTCGGCGCTGATGACGGCACTCTGCCTATCTCAGCTAACTTGAAAGTTCGTTTCTTTGGTTTAACCCATTCTATCCCCGACTCCACCGGTGTGATTATTGAAACACCGGAAGGCGATTTGGTTTTTACCGGCGATGTGCGAGTGGAAAATAAAGATGGCGTGCCTACGGAAAAAGAAATAGAGCAGTATAAAATTTTCAAAGACCGCGATATTTTGTTGTTGGCGATGGATTCCACCGGCATTGATTTTCCCGGCTGGTGTTTGTCGGAAAGTGTGGTTATTGAAACCGTGGATAAAATTGTGGCTGAGGCACCGGGTCGGATAATTATTGCCACTTTTTCTTCACAAGTGGAACGGATTATCGGTTTTATTGAAATTGCCAGAAAATATGGCCGCAAGGTGGCGATAGATGGTCGCAGTATGAAGACCAATTTAGAAATCATCAAGCAGTTGCGATTGGCAGAAATAAAACACGCCGTTTCTATTGAAGAATCCAACAATTTTCCGCCACACAAGATAATGATTCTAGCAACTGGCGCTCAAGGTGAAGAATTTGCTTCATTGATGCGGATGGCCACCGGTACTCACAAGCAAATTAAATTGCAAAAGAGCGACACGATTATTCTTTCTTCCTCGGTTATCCCCGGCAACGAAACAGCGGTTATTACGCTTAAGGACAATCTTTACCGCCACGATGTAAAAGTTATCACTGTCCTTGATTCCAATGTTCACGCTTCGGGTCACGGTAAACGGGGTGAGTTGGAATGGATCCACAAGCAAATCAAATACAAATTCTTTATGCCTATCCATGGTTTTCACTACAAGCTAAAGATGCATGCCGAATTAGCGCGAACTTTTGGTGTGCCGCGAGAAAATGTAATTGTGCCCGATGACGGCAGTATTATTGAAATTGAAAAAGGTGGTAAAGCCATCAAAAAATTGAAAGAAAAAGCGCCGTCTGCTTCAATGATGGTTGATGGTTTTTCGGTTGGCGATGTGCAGGAAGTGGTGATTCGCGATCGGCAATTAATGGCGGAAGACGGGATGTTCGTAATTATCGCCAGCGTCAATTCTTCTACTGGTCATTTGAAAAAATCGCCGGACATTATTTCGCGCGGTTTCGTTTATTTGCGCGAGTCGCAAGCCCTGCTTCAAGAGACGCGATTGGTGGTCAAGCGAACAGTGGAAGAAGCGACTGCCGGTATGCGGCCCATCAATTTTGAATATGTGAAAAACATCTTAACCGAAAATGTCAGCCGTTTTCTCTATCAAAAAACCGCCAAGCGCCCGATTGTCATTCCGGTTGTGTTGGGGGTGTAGGGGGTTCTCAAATTCTTTCTCGGCAATTTTGCCGCAGTAGCAAAATTTTTTCCGCTTTACCCTTCCCCGAAGCGGGGTGGGCTCCGACGCGTATAAAAATTTTGCTACTGCGGCTTCATTGCAGGCGCTTCGGTTGATTTTGCGCAGATATCCGCGATCGCGGATATCTGCTGATTTTGAAAATTAGTAAAAAGAAAACCGCTCAGCACATAAGGTGCTGGGCGGCTATATCAAGAGAGGAGGAACGTTTCTTATTCTGTTCCATGATCGTCGTGAGACGATGGGATCCAATTACCCGTTTACAAGGACGATGTCCTTACCTAGCTCATCGATACGAAATGAACTACTTGGTGTCAACCCAGTTGTCCATGGAGACATGCTCGCTTCCGACGATGCGACCGACGATGCAGGGAGTGATGCAGCGAACGAATTCGGCCACATCTTCCGGTTTCTCGCCGATCATTTGAGCGACTTTCGGTACCCCTCGCCGGCGTTCTTCAAGGGTAGGAATGTTCTTTTCCTTAACCGCCTTGAATAGCAACAGCTTGAGCGCGATACGCCCCATTGTCAGTTCGTCGAGCTTGTCAGACTCACAATGCATTCCGTTTTTCATACTATCTATCCTTTTGTTGATGTTCTAACTGCCAATAGGTTAGCATAGATGGGTATTTCTGTCAATACCATTTTAATTTTCTTTTACACACCACCAAAATACAGCTCTGTTTAACGGTTTTTCCCATCCGCACTAACTTTTGCGATCGCGGGATTTAGTGCAAAGCAGTTTTTCCACTTATTACAATTTGTGGTAAAATATCGCTATGACCGCGCCAAGAATTTCACGGGCATTGTTTATTTTATATTCGGTGGGTTTTTTGTTTGCCTTGAATCAGGCCTTGCCGGCTTATATTAATTCCACTTTTCTAACTGGTTTCGCGACAGAAAAAGCTGTCGGCATGATTTACGCCGTCGCTTCCGTCATTACCGTTGTTTTGTTTTTCCTGTTGCCCCATTTATTGCGTCAGTTTGGAAATTATCGGTTGGCATTTTGGCTTTTTGTTTTGGATGGAATTGCCATGCTCGGTTTAGCCAGCGCGCGTTCGTTTTGGCCGGCAATAGGTTTTTTTATTTGTGTTTTTATCGCCACTTTTCTGTTGGCTTTCACTTTGGATATTTTTCTGGAGAGCAATTCGCGCGATAGCAAAACCGGTTCCATTCGCGGTATTTATATGACCGTTATCAACAGCGCCTGGGTGTTCTCTCCCTTGTTGGTCGGATTTATTTTATCCGACGGCGATTACTGGAAAATTTATCTCGCTGGCGCGATCTTGATTTTACCGGCGTTGTTTTTGTTGCGCGGCGGTTTCAAAAAATTCAGCGACCCGACTTACAAAAATATTGCCATTTGGTCAACTTTGAAAAATATCTGGCGTCAGCGAGATTTGTTTCGGATTTTTTCAGTCAGTTTTTTACTAGGTTTTTTCTACACCTGGATGATTATTTATACGCCGATTTATCTTCATGACCATCTCGGTTTTTCTTGGCAAACCATCGGCCTAATTTTTACCATTATGCTTTTGCCTTTCGTTTTGACGGAAACACCTTTGGGAAAATTGGCAGACAAAAAATGGGGAGAAAAAGAAATTCTTTCTTTGGGTCTGGTGATTATGGCTTTGTCTACGGCGGCGCTCACTTTTGTCAGTTCAACCAGTGTGGCGCTTTGGGCAGCTTTGCTTTTTGTCACCCGGGTTGGCGCCAGCGCCGTGGAAATAATGAGCGAGACCTACTTTTTCAAAAAAGTTCAAAGTAGCCAAGCCAACATTATCAGTTTATACCGCTCCGCTAGACCAGCCGCCTATGTGATTGGGCCACTGGTTGCCAGTATCTTGTTTATTTTTGTTGACTTCAGAATGATTTTTTTGGCGCTCGGTGTCATTATGTTCGGTGGCTTGTGGTTTTCTTTGCGCCTTAAGGACACATTGTAAATTAATTGCTCGGAAACTTTCTTTCGCAAGACCGGAAAAATTCCCCAGCGGGGAATTTTTCCTTTCCGCTCGGCTCGCTCGCCCCGCTTTGGCGGGGCACCATGCCTGCTCGCCTCCTCGCTGTCTTGCTCAAGAAGTTCCCTCGCTTTTTAGCTTTTTCTCAAGGTTTTAATTTTCCCATTTTCTAATTTTATTAATGTTGATGGTGCGTCGGCGAGAGTGCCACCATCTTCGTAGAAACTTACCTGATCACCGAAATACTTTTTGGCTTCGGCGATGCTAATGGCTGGCGGTAAACCTTCCGGATTAGTGGACGGTGCGACCAATGGACCAGTTTCTTTTAGGATTTTCAGCAATCGTTTGTCTTTGGGCAGACGAAAAGCGATGGTATTGGTGCCGCGGTGGAGATATGTAAAATAATCTACGGTCGTAGGTAAAATTACACTAGTCGGTCCGGGCCAACATTCTCCTAAAATTTTTTTATCGGCTGCGGAAATTTCTATGCCGAATTTTTCTAGATCTTGCCAGTTAGCAATTAAAACAATCAATGGTTTTTTTGGGTCGCGTTTTTTCAGCCGATAAATTTTTTCCACCGCCACTGGCGAAAAAGCTGAACCGACTAAACCATAAAGCGTGTCGGTTGGCAACACTCCCACCCCACCGTTTTTTAGACAGTTGATGTTATTGTCATTAAGTTTATTATCAGTAAGCATACAATTCACACACACTTATAATTTCCTATAGTACAAAATAAGTGTAATATATTTAATTTATTATTTTTCTTTAGCGCAAAGTTTGATGATAGCCAATTCTAGCGGCAAGGAGGGTGTGGTTGTCACACTTAAGAATTTTTCGGCTTCCAAAAATTCTAAAATGGTCGCTGCGGAAATTCGCGAATCTTTGCTCGCAGCAATTTTTTGAAGAAAAGCAAAGTCATTTTCCGAAACCTCCTCGGCAATCGTAGTTTTCATTTCCGGCGCGTGGCGTAGTAGCAAAACGAAACGCAGTTTTGCCAAAAGCAATTTCAAAAAAATCGCCATATCAATATTTTCTTCGCCGGCGCGCCGAACCGCGTTTATACCTTGGCTGGCGTCGCTTTCGTTCAAAGCCTCCACCGCTTTATTAATCAGTTCCGCCTTGGGCGCGCCGGCAGCGACGGCCACTTCACTGGCGGTAATTTTTTTGTCAGATGAGGCGCCAATGATTTTTTGCAGCATCCCCAAGGCATCGCGGAATGAATCGTCGCCGAGTAAAGCGATTAATTCAGCCGCCGCTGGTTCCAAGACGAAACCCTCTTTTTTGGCGATATTGGCGATCATTTCTTTCAAGATAAGCTGGCTCGGTTTTTTGAATTTGAAAACTTGGCAGCGTGAAATCACAGTTTCGGGTAATTTTTCCATTTCCGTCGTGGCTAAAATAAAAATCACATGGGCCGGCGGTTCTTCCAAGGTTTTGAGCAAGGCGTTGAAGGCGTCTTTGGTCAACATATGGGCTTCGTCCACGATATACACTTTGTATTTTGATTCAAAGGGGGCAGAGTTAACGCCTTCGCGAATTGCTCGGATTTCATCAATGCCGCGGTTAGAAGCGGCATCCATTTCATAGATGTCGTTTTTGCTGACGCCAGCCGCTTCCGCTAAAATTCGCGCTACTGAGGTCTTGCCGGTGCCGCGCGAACCGGCGAAAAGATAGGCGTGGGCAAGATGTCCCAGCTTCACTGATTCAACCAAAACCTTGACAATATGGTCTTGTCCCAATACTTCCTTAAAACTTTTCGGCCGATATTTTCTATACAAAACTGTTTCCATCATTTTTAATTTAGGTTTTACAAATTCCTATAAATTTCTTTACGGTGACCTACACGGTAGAGGGTGATTTCTTTTTTGGATTCATCCAACCAAAGAAGCACGCGCCATTCCCCAATCTTGTATTTATACAAACCTTCTAAACCTTTGGGTGTAAAATGAAGCCGGATAATTTCCCCTGTGTTGTTTCTAAGTTTATTAATTTTCGCTAGGGCGCGTTTTGCCACTGCCCGGTCCAGTTTCTTGAGTGTCCTTTCAAAAGTTTTCGTGGGAACGATCTTATATTCCATATTTAGTTTTGAGAGCGCTCCACTTCCCCACCTTTCCTTTTTGATGTTCTAATCGCGCGCGCCGCAAATCCCCGACAATTTTTTTGTTTGTCAGAATCAAATGGTCCTCAATTTGCTCCTGGACTTCACTAAATACAGCCATAGCGTCCAAAAATTTGGCAAAAGTTTTCTTTGGCACGATGACATTATTTTTATTCATGATTTTCATCCTAAATTGGATTTTAGCAGTTTTTAAGGAATATTCAAGCGGGTCCACCCCGATTCGAACGGGGAACTACAGTTTTGCCTGCCCGCTGAACTTGCGGGCGATGGAGGAATCGAACCCCCGAATGCGGTTTTGGAGACCGCCGGTATTCCACTTACCTAATCGCCCGTTCTTTAAAATTTATCACAGATTTTGACAAAACAAAAATCCCCCCGTGAGGAGGGATTTTCGTAAAGTACCGATTATCGTCTCGGCGCTCTTTCCGCCATCGGTCGCGCCTCGTTGACTACGAGTTTGCGACCATCCATATCCTTGCCGTTCAAGGTTTCAATTGCCTTGTCGGCATCGGCGTCTTCCATCTCAACAAATCCGAAACCACGGGAGCGGCCGCTCATCTTGTCGATAATGACATTGGCGGAAATAACCGCGCCGACTTGCGCGAAGGTATCGCGCAGGCTGTCATTGGTGGTACTATAGGCCAGATTGCCTATGTATAACTTCTTTGCCATGTGACAAAAATATTTTCTACTAATTATCGCTACGACCCTCTCACCTGGCTAAGAAGAAATAAAAAACACTTCCTACCCTAGAGAAATTCTAACGACTCGGACACTATACACGAAACTGGGAAAAAAGCAAGCGGTTGTGTGAAAAACCAGTTATAGTTAGAATATAGGCATGAAAACAGAACCATACAAGGGCGTGCGGGATTTTTACCCACCGGACATGGCGATTCAAAATTATCTTTTCGGTGTAATGAAAAAAACCGCCGAGTCGTTCGGTTACCTGGAATACAACTCTTCTATTTTGGAGCCGTCGGAACTTTACCGCGGCAAGACCAGCGAAGAAATCGTCAATGAGCAAACTTACACTTTCACCGACCGCGGCGGGCGCGATGTAACCTTACGGCCGGAAATGACGCCAACGGTTACCCGAATGATTGCCGGTAAGCGGCGCGAATTTGCCCTGCCTTTGCGTTGGTATTCTATTCCTAATGTTTTCCGCTATGAACGGCCCCAGCGCGGCCGTCTGCGCGAGCACTGGCAGTTGAATTGCGATGTTTTCGGCGTTGCCGGTTTGGAAGCCGAAACGGAAATAATATCTTTGGCTTATCGGTTGATGAAAAATTTCGGTGCGGCAGATGTCGATTTTGAAATCAGAGCAAATAGCCGGAAAATTATTGCTGCCGGTTTAGTCCCTAAAGATTTTTCCGAAGAGCAAATTCGTGATTTTACCAGAAAATTAGATAGAGGTGACCCGACTCCGGCCGATATTCATTTTGAACCCGATGAAGAAATCAAAAAGCTTTTGGCGGCGTTAAAAGAAAATGGCATTAACAATATCCGATTTGACCAGACCTTGGCGCGCGGTTTTGATTATTACACCGGCATTGTTTTTGAGGTCTTTGACACTGCACCAGAAAACAACCGCGCTCTTTTCGGTGGCGGCCGCTACGACAATTTGTTGGAAATTTTTGATGAGGAAAAAATTCCCGCCGTCGGTTTCGGCATGGGTGATGTTACTATCCGCGATTTTTTGGAAACCCACAAACTTTTGCCGACTTATCAATCAACCACCGACATTTATCTTTGCAATGCAGGGGTAAATTTTAATAAGCTGGAAAAAATTGCTCAAGAAATTCGTGATAACGGCTTGCGGGTAGCGATTGATTTATCCGACAAAAAAGTCGGCGTTCAAATTAAAATCGCCGTTCGCCAGCAAATTCCTTATATCCTTTGCGTTGGTGAAGAAGAGCTCAAAAACGGCCAATTTAAATTAAAGAAGCTGGCGAACGGCGAAGAAAAAACTCTGACGCTCCAAGAAATCAATGCGCAAAATCTTTTTTGACACCGAGACCACTAATTATTTTTCCGATGTCGGCAAAAATGACCCGACTGCTTTGGACTTAGCGGTGGTTTGCCTTTATGATTCGGCGGCTGACGCTTATAAAAGTTTTACCCAAAGAGAATTATCAGAACTTTGGCCAATCCTGGAAAAAGCCGATTTGCTCATCGGCTTTAATTCCGAGCATTTTGATATTCCCCTGCTCAATAAATATTATTCTGGCGATTTGTCTAAGATTCGCGGTGTGGACTTGCTCAAAGAAGTGAAAAAGGTTTTGGGTCGGCGGATTAAATTGGATACTTTGGCGGAAGCGACCTTGGGTCGCAAGAAAACTGGCGATGGCACGGAGTCGGTGCGTTGGTGGCGCGCCGGCGAGATTGATAAGGTAATAAAATATTGTATTGAAGATGTGAAGATTACCAAAGAACTTTACGAATACGCGCTGGAAAATGGTTGTCTTAGGTATCGTGATGGCAGAATAATCAGGGAAATTCCTTTGGTTACCAACCATTGGGAAAGAATCACTGAAGGTGCCGAGACTAAACTTACCCATACTCTGCCGTTTTGAAATTTAAAAATTTTTAAAATTTAAAGATTAGCAGATACTAGCGATAGCGGATATCTGCTGAGTTTGCCGGAGTTATAAAATTATGCTTATATGTATTGGGCCGGGGCTTTTGAAGTTTCCGGAAAACAGAACACAAAAAAATTAAAAAATCGAAAGTATGGCCAAAACCACTCAGATGACATCCTTGTTGAAACCGTTGATTAGTCAAAATCCCGAGGAATTGCTAGCTAGGTTGGATGAGTATGGTAGAGTGAAAGATTTTTGGGAGAAAGCGAGGATTATTCTCGCCGCCAAACCGAACCTGATCGGAGAAGTCTTGAGGAAAGCGAGAAAGCTTGAGGAACAGGAAGGCAAGAGACGACTCATCAGACAGCTAGAGAGAGCAGAGGGATTAGTTGTCAGTCTGTCTAAACCTAAACAACAAGGAACGGAACCCACGAAGGTTAGATTCAACCCCTTTTTCCAGTTTTATCAACTGGGGGAGACAATTGAACCTTTCAACAACGAGACAGTTACCCTCGAGTAAGGTAAATTGTACTTTCGACTTTGTGATTCGCCCCGATTCATTTCGGGGCTTTTTGTTGACAGAAATGTATTTATAATTTAGTATTTTCATAGAAAACCTGGAACATCAAAAAGCCTATGTTGAAAGAATGGGATGGAATAGTATTTGAGAGAAGATTCTTTGGCAATCTAGTTCGCCGAAGACAACGAGTTTCAGCTCGTTGGCCATTTAACGAAGCACTTGCCTATGTCAAAAGAAGTCAGAAAGATGTCTTTAACTGGAACCCCATCAAGCCGTCAACAGACCTCTCCGAGAGATTATTCGCGGCAGTCAAGAGTAATTTGAGTTTCCATTATATCAATAACTTGAGACTGTTTGTCGCTGCCCCAGTTCTAACTCTAAGCGCAACACTTGAGTAAAATGTGTTGCATGAAGGAATACAAGCATTTGTCGGAAGGCGACA
>MHSF01000030.1 GCA_001822695.1 Candidatus Taylorbacteria bacterium RIFCSPLOWO2_02_FULL_44_35
TAAAGTCAATGTTCTCATAACTGACAATATATAAGCATACGCTAAATTAAAAGTCAATATACACCTAAAAACAGCGACCGCTGTAAGTTAGTGTATGTGAGTATATGTGTATTGATTAAATAAAAAGAAAAATAAAAAAGCGGCGGAGCGATTGGAAATTGGGATACTTTGGTTGTATTCAAACCGCGGCCAAAGATATTGCCCGCTGATGAAGCGGTTAAAATCATAAACGAAAAACCGAGGAGAATCCTCGGCTATCACACTGCCTTTGAAGTCGCTTCGGCAACTGGTATTATTACAAGTATTAAAAGCGAAGGTGTCCTACTTCAGGGTGGAATTTAGCAACCCTCCCTGTTTATTGATCTACACCACTTTTCAATTCCCGACCAGAGCTTTTATTCGCTCCTCCATCGGCGGATGGGTCATAAAAAGTTTTGGCAGTCCGCGCAATGCTTTCGCGCCAAATGGGTTAGCGATAAAAAGGTGGGCGGTAGCGTTAGAAGCAACCTTCATTGGCGCTGAATAGCCAGAAATTTTTCGCAGAGCATTTGCCAGCCCTTCCGGATAACGAGTTAAAAGAGCGCCGGAGGCGTCTGCCAAAAATTCGCGTTTTCTTGAAATCGCCAATTGAATCAGGGTGGCAATAATCGGCGAAAGAACCATCAGAGCAATTCCGACAATCATTATGATTGATTGAAATTGTCCGCCCTTTCCACCGCTATCGCTGTGACCGCCAAACAATCTTGCGCGAACAAAAAAATCGGAAAGCAAAGTGAGAAAACCGACCAAGACCACCACTATTGTTTGTAGCAAAATATCGCGATTGCCAATGTGGGAGAGTTCATGAGCAATTACCCCTTCAAGTTCCGTTCGGTCTAACATTCCCAAAAGTCCAGTCGTTACCGCCACAACAGCGCGCTCTTTGTTTCTACCAGTGGCGAAAGCGTTGGGCGCTTGGTCTTCAATCACAAAAATTCTCGGTTTCGGCAAGCCGGCGGTAATCGCTAAATTTTCCACAATGTTATGGAGGTCGTGAAATTCCGTTTCCGAGGCCTGTCGCGCCCGAGTCAATTTCAAGACAATTTTATCGGAAAACCAATAACTGCCGACATTGGAAAAAATGCTGAACAAAACAGCAAAATACAAAATCCCCGGGTCATTGTAGTAATAGGACAAGAACCAACCAATAGCTACAATCACGCCAAAAAACACAGCCATCAACAGCCAGGTCTTGCGGATATTTGAAGATTGATGGGTATAAAGTGTCATTCCTAAAATTTCACTTGGACGGGTTCTTTGGCTGCCTGTTCGTCGGCCTCCAGTTCAAAGAATTCCATCGCCGAGAATTTGAAGACGCCGGCAATAAGATTACCCGGGAAAACTTGAATGGCGGTATTGAGATCGCGGACATTGCCGTTGTAGAAACGGCGCGCCGCTTGAATTTTGTTTTCGGTGTCGGAAAGTTCGGTTTGCAAAGCCAAGAAATTTTGATTGGCTTTCAATTCCGGATAGGCCTCGGCGATGGCAAAAACCGATTTCAAAGCGCCCGCTAAACTCATTTCCGCTTTGCCTTTTTCTTCTAAACTACCTGCGCCCATCGCCGCCGCCCGGGCCTGGGTTACTTTTTCAAACGCCGTTTGCTCGTGAGTCGCGTAACCTTTGACCGTATTAATTAAATTGGGAATCAAATCATAACGACGCTTAAGCTGAACATCAATATCCGCCCACGCTTCCTTGGCGCGATTCACCAGAGAAACAAAGTGATTATAAGCGGCAATTGCCCAAATCACCACCACCGCCATAACACCTAAAATTATGTAGAGAGTAAGCATAGTTTAAAGTTAATAATAATGGGGTAAAGTATAACATTATAAATTCCAAGTTCCAATAATCAAGCTCCAAACAAATTTCAATATTTAATATTAAAAAATTAATTATTGTTTGGAATTTGGAACTTGTGATTTGGAACTTTAGATAAAAAACTTCTCCTATGTATAGGGCACAAACCAAACTTGCCAATGGCGCGATAATGTTCCTTTGTGCCATATCCTTTATGTTTTTCAAAACCATATTGCGGATATTTTTTCGCTAGCCGAATCATCAAATGGTCGCGCGTAACTTTAGCGACAATGGAAGCCAAAGCAATTACCGGAATTTTTTCGTCACCTTTGATAATTGTTTTTTGATTTTTAAAAATCTCCGGCGCGCGCAAACCGTCGTCTAAAAAAATTTCGCTGTTGGTGGGAACGGCGAGTCGAGCTAGCGAACGCACCGTGGCAATTCGCAAGGCCCACGCCAGCCCTCGTTTGTCTATCATGATATGGCTGACAAAAGAAACAGAAAAATCAAGAGCGCCTCGCTGCCGCTCGGCGCAGATAATTTCAAACCACCCCTCTCTTTGTTTTGCCGAAAGTTTTTTGGAATCGCGGATTTTACCCAAAGATATCAAGGCCTCGCCTTTGTTATAAAGGCGAGGCCTTTGTTTCTGTATCAAAACCCCAACCGCCACTGGTCCGGCAAGCGGCCCCCTGCCCACTTCATCTATACCAACAATATATTTCATTTATACAAAAAAATAATACCGCCAGAACCTGAAAATTTTTACACGCGTCGGAGCCCACCCCGCTTCGGGGAAGGGTAAAGCGGAAAAAATTTTAAGGTTTTGGCAGTATGACTTCACTCAAAGTGATATAATAGCGTTATGGAAAAGTTTGTCCATTTACATATTCACAGTCATTATTCTTTGCTTCAGGCCCTGCCGAAAATCCCTGACTTGATTGCCGCCGCCAAGAAAAATGATATGTCGGCTTTGGCTTTGACCGACAATGGTAATCTTTACGGAGCTATTGAATTTTATAAGGCCTGTAAAAAAGAAAATATTAAACCGATTATCGGCGTAGACGCTTATGTCGCAACCCGTACTCGTTTTGACAAGCAAGCCGGCGTAGACAATCGCCGCGCGCGGTTGGTTTTGCTCGCCGAAAATCTTACTGGCTACAAAAATTTGATTAAACTCGTCACCTATTCTCATTTGGAAGGTTTTTATTACAAACCGCGAATTGACCGAGAGCTTCTAGAAAAATACCACGCGGGGTTGGTAGCGCTTTTGCCGTCTTTTTCCAGCGAAGTGTCGCTGGCGCTGAAAAATCGCGATAAGGAAAAAGCCGAGACGACGGCAAAGTGGTATAAAAAAATCTTCGGCGAAGATTGTTATCTGGAAATTACTTGCCATCCGGAAATCGACGGGCATAAGGAACTGATAGAGAAAATTGTCGTTCTGGGCAAGAAACTAAAAATGCCGCTCGCCGCTGCTCATGATGTTTATTATATTTCTCCCGATGATAAAAAAGCCCGCGAGACCTTATTGTCGGTTCAGAACGGTTCGGATCGCGGCGAGCGGCATGCTTTCGACGGCGACGGCGATTTTTCATTCATTTCGGCGGAACAGATGGTGGAATATTTTGCCGATTTGCCCGAGGCACTGGCTGGCACGAACACCATTGTTGAAAAATGTAATCTGGAAATTCCGCTGGGTCAGTGGGTCTTTCCTGAATTTAAATTATCTAATGGCGAAATGCCGGATGAAGCTCTGGGAAAAATCGTAGCGGCTGGTTTTGAAAAGCGCGGTATGACAAAAACCGCTGAACTTAACAAGCGAGTTGAATACGAACTCAAAGTTATCAGGGACAAGGGCTACGCGCCATATTTTTTGGTGGTCAGCGACCTGTTGCGTTTCGCTCACGAAAATAAAATTCTAACCACCATCCGCGGTTCAGTCGCCGGCTCGTTGGTCACTTTTCTTGCTGGCATCACCAACGTTAATCCAATTGAATACAAACTGCCTTTTGAAAGATTTTTGAATCCCGAACGACCGAGCGCGCCCGATATTGACATGGATTTCGCCGACAATCGTCGCGATGAAATGATTGCCTACGCCAAGCAAAAATACGGTGCCGATAAAGTCGCGCAAATCGGCACTTTCGGCACCATGATGGCTCGAGGCGCGGTGCGCGATGTGGCTCGAGCGCTTGGTTTTGAATATGCGGTCGGCGACAAAATTTCTAAAATGATTCCCTTCGGCTCGCAAGGTTTCCCGATGACTTTGGAACGGGCGCTGGAAATGATGTTAGAACTAAAAGCGCTTTACAAAAATGATAAAGAGGTCAAAGAAATTATTGACTTAGCAAAAAAAATTGAGGGTTGCGCTCGGCATATTTCCGTTCACGCCGCCGGCGTGGTCATCGCGCCTCAGCCGCTGATTGAATACACGCCACTCCAATATGACCCAAAGGGCGAGGGTAAAATTATCACCCAATACGATATGTATGCGATAGAAGAAGCGGGCTTGTTAAAATTTGATTTTCTCGGCATCAAAAATTTGGCGATTCTCGCCGACGCTGCCGAACGGGTGGAAAAATTGGAAGGTAAAAAAATAGACATTGAAAATATTCCGCTCAACGATAAAAAAACTTTTGAAATGCTGGCTAGAGGCGAGACCGCCGGCTTATTCCAATTGAACGGCGACGCCATGACCAAATTCTTGATTGACCTCAAACCGACCAATATCAACGATATCAATGTTATGGTGGCACTGTTTCGGCCCGGCCCGATGAAAAATATTCCCGAATACATTGCCCGCAAGCATAAACAAAAACCGGTGGTTTACATGCACCCGAAGATGGAAAAGTATTTGAAAGAATCCTACGGCATCTTGGTTTATCAGGAAGACATTATGTTCACCGCTTTGGAACTGGCCGGCTACACTTGGAAAACAGTGGATAAATTACGTAAAGCCATTGGTAAAAAAATTCCCAAAGAAATGACCGAGCAGCACGAAATTTTCGTTGAGGGTTGCCAGAAACATTCGGCTATCGGTCAAGACAAAGCGGAAAAAATTTGGGATTTGTTTGAACCGTTTCAAGGTTACGGTTTCAACAAAGCTCACGCCGCTTCCTACGGCAAGGTCGCCTATCAAACCGCTTATCTCAAAGCCAATTTTCCGGCAATTTATATGTCGGCGGTGCTAACAGCTGACTCCGGCGATGTGGAAAAAATCGGCGAGACCATTGCCGAGTGTAAGAGAATGGGTATACCAGTTCTGCCGCCGTCGGTCAACGAGAGCTTTAGCCAGTTCACAGTTATCAGACATCAGACATCGGAAATCCGAAATCTGAAATCCGAAATCCGATTTGGGTTAGTAACAATTAAAAATTTCGGGCAGGGTGTGTCCACGGCGATTATTGAAGAGCGCAAGCGCGCCGCCGTTGCTGGCGTGGGGCAAGCCGGCCGGTTCAAGTCGCTAGGAGATTTCCTAACGCGAGTGCAAGACAAAAATTTGAATAAAAAATCGCTGGAGGCGCTAATCAAGGCCGGCGCGTTGGATGAATTCGACGAACGCAACGCGATGCTTGCCAACATTGAAAACCTGCTGGAGTACAATCGTGAGTGTTCGCGAACGTCGGCCAATCAAGATTCGCTTTTTGGCGCCTTTCAGGACGCCGCTATTCCCGACTTGCGTTTGGAATCCGCACCAGCCGCCACCGCCGCTGAAAAATTGGTTTGGGAAAAAGAATTATTGGGTCTTTATATTTCCGGCCATCCTCTAGACAAGTATCGCGAAAAATTGGAAAAGCGCGAGATGAATATCAGACGTGTTAAAGAAGAATTGCGCGAGGGCATGGAAGCAGTTATCGCCGGCATCGTGGAAGAAGCCCGAACGATTATCACCAAAAGCAACGACCAAATGATGTTCGCCCGACTTGCCGATTTCACCAGCTCAATTGAGGTAGTGATTTTCCCGCGGGTTTTCAGCAATTACAAAAAAGTTCTGCTGCCGGAAAAATTATTGGCCATCAAGGGCAGAATTTCCAACCGTAACGGTGTCATATCCCTCATCGCGGAGAAAATAAAGGAGTTGAATTAGTCGCAAAACTCTTTCTCGGGCATTCCTTTGTCGGAGCACGGATATTTTTTTACTAAAAAATTCCTCGTGCTCGCGCCAGTCGCGCTCGCAAGTCTCCGCCAAAGTAACACCCTCAACGAGTTTTGCATTTATTATACCAAAACAAATCTATACGGCTTCGTGGCCCATTCGGAACCGGCGTAGGCGATGCCGACCCGCGGCAATTTTTTGATATGCCAAACTTTTTTGCCGCGGCGGAAGCGGAAACCGCGGTCTTCAAACCAAAGACCAACTGCCGGCGCGGCGATTTTGCCGTTTAATTTTTTATCAATACCCAATTCTTTAGTAAGTTTACCGGGACCTTTCAAATTGCCAGCCCCGCGAATCAAAATCGCCGCTGGGTAGTCCTTTTTACCAACGACAACATTCAGCATCCAATACATGCCGTAGACAAAATAAACATAGAGGTGGCCGGCGTCGCCGAACATTACTTGATTGCGCGTCGTCTTGCCGCGGTAAGCGTGGGAAGCGCGGTCAGCAAAACCATTATAAACCTCCACTTCATTTATCGGCAAAGCTGTCTCCTTGCCATCCCGCGTTCTGACCAAATATTTACCGAGCAACGCCCGACCGACTTTGAGCGCCGGCCTATCAAAAAATTTTGGTTCTAGGATAACACGCATAACATGGTCAAATTCTTCAATAATTTTCTCAGTATTCTAATAGTATACTCCAAATCGCTTTTTTTAGTATCTTTGCCTAAGGAAAAACGAATGGCGGAAGTAGCCCGACGAGAATCGCCGCCAAGGGCCTTAATAACATAGGATTCACGCTCATTTTTGAGACAAGCGCTTTTAGTGGCAACAGCAATGCCGGCGGCGTCCAGTCGGAGCGCCAAAAATTCCGCCTCTACATTGGGAAAAGAAAAATTGATGTTGTTTGGCAGACGCACCTGGCGATTACCATTCAAAATCGCCTCGGGAATTTCCTTTTCAATTTCAGTAATGAAGAAATCGCGAAGCGATACTAGCCGTTTTGATTCTTTTTCGCGATTTTTCTTGGCTAATTTTAATGCTTCGGCCAATCCAATAATCGCCGGCAGATTTTCCGTACTTGGCCGCAAGCCATTTTCCTGACCGCCACCGAACATCAGCGACTTTAAATTCACGCCACGGCGAATGAAAAGCGTGCCAACGCCAAACGGCCCGTAAATTTTATGGCTGTCAACGGTAATCAAATCAGCGCCAAGCGTTTCTTTTTCGCAATTCAAATAAAGCAGCGCTTGACTGGCATCCGTATGAAAAATTACTGAATCAGATAAAATTTTGGAAATTTCGCGAATTGGTTGAACTGCCCCAATTTCGCTATTGGCATAACCGACGGAAACCAAGGCCGTATTCGGGCGCAATGCCTTTTCCAAAGTTTTTAATTCCAAAATTCCCTCGCCATTCACCGGCAGATAATCCACTTTCACACCTCGTTTTTCCAATTCACGAAAACATTCTAAAATTGAAGAATGTTCAATGGCAGTGGTAATGGCATGCCCGCCGGCGCCAATCGCGCCAAAGATTGCCAAATTGTTTGATTCTGTCCCGCCCGAGGTAAAAATTATTTCTTCGGGCCGCGCGCCGAAAAACGCCGCCGTTTTTCGGCGCGCTGTCTCCAATTTTTTCTTTGCCTTCACGCCCTCCTGATGAATAGAACTGGGATTGCCAACCTCTTTTGCGGTAGTAGCCGCGTAATCCAAATAAATTCGGTTTTTCATAAGGCAAAATTACCATATTTCCACAGATTGGCAAAACTCGTTGAGGGTGTTTCTTGATCTTCTCACTTACACTTAATTTATCCTATAGGAAATAATAAGTGTATGCAACTTCGGCTTAAAACCTTAAATTTTTTAACTGATCCCAATTTTCCTCCGCACTAATTCCATTTTCTTCGCGGCGCGAGCGCGAGCGCGAGCGCCGCCGATTTTCAAAATTTCCCGCACGACATTTTTATCTCTCGCCAAAACTTCTCGCTTCGCTCGAAGTGGCTTCATAAAAATCGTTAGGTCAGCGATCAGGGCTTCTTTGAGATGCTGATATTTTCCCTGCTTTTCTTCATAGAGCGCTTCCAGCGACTTTTGGTCGCGGAAAAGCGAATGAATAGCAAAAACATTCTTCGGTAAACCTGAACCAGAATCGGTCACAATGGACATCACCAAACGCCGGATTTCCTCGTCACCAATGAAAAGTGGAATTACATTACCATAACTCTTACTCATTTTCTGACCATCAATACCTAGTATAGTTTTCACATTTTCCAAAATCAAAGCCGTCGGTAATTTGAACGACTGCGAAAAATCCCCCACTTTGGCTTTATCAAAAACCCGATTAAATTTTTCTGCTGTGTCCCTCGCGTATTCCACATGTTGTTTTTGATCGGCCCCCACCGGCACCACATCGCTATCCTGAATCAAAATATCTGCCGCCATCAGCATTGGATAATCAAAAGTGCCCACCGAGACCTCTTTGCCTTTCGCCACCGCGTCTTTGTAAGCGTGCGCCCGTTCCAAATACGGCACCGTCGTCAAGCAATTAAAAATCCACGCCAGTTCGCAAACCTCCGGCACATCCGATTGCTTGAACAAGGTCGTCTTTTGAGGATCCAGACCAATAGCCAAATAATCCAGAGCTACATTCAAACTATTTTCCGCCAATTCCTCGGCATCTTGAAGCGTGGTCAAAGCGTGATAATCGGCGATAAAAATATACGACTCGTATTCATCCTGTAAATCCACGAATTGTTTCATCGCGCCGAAATAATTGCCGATATGCGACCGCCCCGTTGGCTTCACCCCCGATAGCATAATCTTTTTCATAAGTTAATACTATCAAAAACATTAATCTCTGCCAATCCCCCGCATCCGTCAAATTATTATTTTCAGCATAATCCCGCGATAGCAAATTTAGGTTGATTTGATAAATCAGCTGCCGCTTTTTGTTTGGAGAATTTTAGACAGGCGGCAATACTCGCAATCTTTATCACCGCAAGATTTTTTCCAAAATGACAAATCCAAAATTTCGCGACTGGCGATTTTGATAATTTTTAATAATTCCCTCGCCTCTTCATCAATTATTTCAAAAACCTCCCGTTTGTATTTGCCACTCTCCATTGGCTGGATAAAATCAAGAGTCGCGCTTTTGAGCCGCCAATGCTTGGCGCCGTCAACCAGTAATTTGTAAAAAACCAGCTGGCGTTTGTAATTGCCGTCGCTGTTTTTCGTTTTACCTTCAATTTCATTTCGGCTCTTCGGCTTTCCAGTTTTATAATCCACAACATTTATTTCATCGCCAGCCAACAATTCCACCTTGTCCAGTTTACCGTTAAGAAAGATTTCTTTGCCACCGCCGATTTCCATCGGCACACCGTCAATTTTATACTCGTTCCAGATAGCGCGTGGAAAATTCCAAGCTTTGAGATAACCAGCCAATTCTTTTCTGCCAACCGCCAGCGCCGCCCGAAAATCGCGTTCGCCCAGATGTGTCCGATAAAGATAATTCTCAAATAGTTTAATGGTTTCTTTCACTGAAATATCTTCTTCGCGGGCGTAAGCGTCAAAATAATTTTTTAATGCTCCATGAATCGCCGAGCCGTAAAGCAGGGGTGCGGTCTGCGATTGCGGCAAGCGAATTAAGTCCACAAAAAAATAGTGCCACGGACATTGCAAATAATTGTTTAAATGAGTAATCGACAAACCGCGTTCCAAAAAAAGCGCGTCTAAGTATGATTTATCAGCAAGTAGTTTGGGCCGCGGCAAGGGTCGAACGAGAGGGATTTGCCGGTTGAACAGCAAGATTTTTTCCAAATACAGTTCGCCAATCTCAACAATAAAACACGAGGGTAAACGCTCACGATTATCTTCGCCTTGCCGGTGGTGGACAATAATTATTTCCCGCCGCGCCCGTGTCAGTGCCACATAAAACAGACGCCGCTCATCTTCGTTCTCGTAATTTTTTTCGCTTGCCTCGCTGACAAACGGGCCACCAGAAATCGGCAAATCAAAATCATTGCGGCGCCGGCGCCCGCCCCAAACGCCGTCATTGGCGTGGAGAATAAAAACCGTGTCAAATTCTAGACCCTTAGCGCGATGAGCGGTCATGATCGCCACTCCCTTTAGGGCGGGCACCTCGGCTAAAATTGCTATTTCGTGTTTCTTCGCTTCCGTTAAGTGTTTTAGAAAGTTAACAACGGTCGCTTGTTTTTCTCGTTCGGCAAATCTTTCCACCGTGCGGAGCAAGGCCTCAAAAAGCGGCAAGACCTCCGTCGCGTCGGGTAATGCCATCAGCCGAGGACGGAAACCGGACTCATCGGCAATTTGATTAAAACCCCAAACCAACGGTTCGTTTTTTGCTATTCGATTAAAACGAGCGAGCTGATTAGCAAAATTTTTAAACACCGGGTCGTGTTGCAAGACGGCCAAAATCGGCTGCCGTTTTTTTCTGGCGGTTACCAATAAAAGAAAGATTTCGTGAGGCGGTAAATTTAAAAAATCAAAAAATAAAATTTTACCTAAAAATTCATCGGTGGGTTCAATCACCGCTTGAAGAAATTGTAAGAAAGAATCAAGTCGCACATGGGAAAGCGCATCGGCGCCGGAAAAGCGCGCCGTCGGCACGCCAGCAAGCATTAGGGATCGTTCCAGCGGCTCGGCATCTTTGTTTTCGCGTGTCAAAACCGCGATTTTTTCCGGCGGCGCGCCGGCGGCGATTCTTTTCTTCACTTCTTGGACAATAAAATTTCTCTCATCTTCTCGCGCTCCCAATTCAGCTACAGCAATCTTCGAAAACGAACCGGCACTTTTTTGAGCAAGCAACAAACGCGGCGCCCCACCAAAAATCGGATTATTAATTATCAGTGCCTGCGCCGCGTCAAGAATTTTTTGGTGAGAGCGATAATTTTGCGTTAAAGAAATCAATCGCGCTTTCGGATAAAGTCGCTGAAAATACAAGAAATTTTCCAGTGAAGCGCCCTGAAACCGATAGATTGCCTGCTTATCGTCGCCGACAATAAATAAATTCGGATTGATGTCGTAAGAACAAAGCAGTTCCAGCAAGCGATTCTGGGCATTGTTGGCGTCTTGGTGCTCATCAGCCAAAATATATTGCGTTTCTTCCCAAATTCTCAACAAAAAATCTTTGTCGCGCTCCAGTACCCGCACCGTTTCCATAATCATATCTTCGTAATCATAAAGCCGTTTCTTCGCCAACTTTTTTTCATAAGCCAGGTAAACTCGCGCCAGTTCTTTGGTTTTTTTCACCCCCTGTTCGGCGGCAAGTTTTTTAAATTTCTCTGGCGAAATATTTTCCCGTTTGAGTTCTTTAATGGCAACGAGGCATTTGGCGACATAATAATCCGGAGCGTTTCTCGGCCGGAGGATTTTTAATTTTGTCTCGTCAATAACTTCTTGCATCACCCGCCGCGCTTCCAAATCCTCCATATGCTCGGCGCCGATAATCCGAGGGAATCTATCGGGATAGGTTTTGATAAGATTATTTGCAAAGCTGTGAAAGGTTTCAATTTTGACCCGATAAGCAACTGGTCCGATGATTGCTGAAAGTTTTCGGCGCATCGCCATCGCGCCCGAATCGCTAAAAGTCAAAGCTAAAATCGCGTCCGGCGGTGTGTCAGTTTTTTGCAAAATACTAGCAATGCGCAAAGTCAGCACCGAGGTTTTGCCCGTCCCCGGACCAGCCACCACGAATACCGGCCCCTCAATCGCTTCCACCGCTTCCTTTTGCTCGGCATTCAATTGTCGATAAAGTTTGTTGAATTCCGACTCATCTCGCATAAGCGGATTATAGCAGAAAACTATCTCATTTTTACCAAATCCCCAGTTCTAACTCTAAGCGCAACACTTGAGTAAAATGTGTTGCATGAAGGAATACAAGCATTTGTCGGAAGGCGACAGATTATCAA
>MHSF01000031.1:0-5560 GCA_001822695.1 Candidatus Taylorbacteria bacterium RIFCSPLOWO2_02_FULL_44_35
TGGGGGCTAAGCTTCACTGCTCAAAAGGGAAACAGCCCGGATCTCAATTTAAGGTCCCTAAATCTATGCTAAGTGCATCACAAGGTGGTGGAATTTCTCAAACAATGAGGAGGTAGGCTTAGAAGCAGCCATCCTTGAAAGAAAGCGTAACAGCTCACTCATCGAGAGATTCTGCGCCGAAGATAATCGGGGCTAAGCATAGTACCGAAACTGAGAGTGCCGTGCGTAGCACGGAATTTCCAAGTTCCAATAACCAAGTTTCAAACAATAATTAATTTTTAATATTAAATTTTAAAATTTGTTTGTGATTTGGAAATTGTGATTTGGAATTTCCGCGCTGTGCGCGGCGCGGTAGGAGAGTATTCGCATCGCATTGAAGCTCTAGCCGTGAGGCGGAGTGGAGCGTTGCGAAGCAAGAATGTTGGCACAAGTAACCACAAATCCCGATGAGAAATCGGGACGCCGAAAGACCAAGGTTTCCTTGGCGATGATTGTCAGCCAAGGGTTAGTCGGGCCTAAGCCAATGGCGAAAGCCGCAGGCGATGGACACACGGTTAATATTCCGTGACTTTTATAAAAATCGACGGGAGGACGGAGCTTAGTATGCCGAGCGCCTTATTGGATTGGCGTTCAGGCCGCGAGGAAGATGCCTAGGAAAATCCGGGTATGCCCTTTAGTGGGACTTCCCAGCGGATCGAAGACCGTGCGTAGCACGGAAATTCCAAATTCCAAATCACAAATTCCAAACAATAATTAAATCTCAATTTTCAAAAATTAAATTTTGATTATTGAAGTTTGTTTGCCCGCCCGAACGACCGTTCGGTCGGTCGGGGAGCTTGAATATTGGAGCTTGGTGCTTCCGCGCTGCGCGCGGGATTTGGCAAAGCGGGCTTCCAAGAAAATTCCCTAAGATTATTTTTATGAAAACCGTACCGCAAACCGACACAGGTGGTCAGCTCGAGAAGAGCAAGGCGAACGAGTGAAGGTTCTCCAAGGAACTCGGCAAAAAATCAGCCGTAAGTTAGCGATAAGGCTTGCCAGCGCATCTCACTAAGGTGAGATGCTTAAATGTAAAATGTAAATCTCAAAATGTAAAATGACAATGAAAAATCTGAAAATTTTTATTTTAAATTGTAATTTTTAGTTTTGATTTTTTAATTTTGAATTTGAGCACCGAACTTTTGTGAGGTGCGTTGGCTGCAACAAAAGAATGCCTGGCGACTGTTTATCAAAAACACAGCTCCCTGCGAACTCGAGAAGAGGATGTATAGGGGGTGACACTTGACCAATGCCAGAAGGTCAAATAACGGCGTTGTCCCGATGTAAATCGGGATGGTGACTGTTATAAGCCCTGGTGAATGTCGGCAATAACTATAAGTACAATTGTAGTTATAAAATCTAGCTAAATGCGGGAAACTCTGAGTATCCGTCTGCTACTCGCCATTGTCGAAATGGCAGTAATAATGCAGCGGTGCAGACAATCCGCAGGAAAGATTCTGATAAGCAACGAATTAAAATGAATCAAAATCATTCGTGGCTTAATTCAATACCACAAAGCATCGGCCATTATATTTCTGGTTTCGTTGACGGAGAGGGAAGCTTTAGTGTTTCCTTACGAAAACGAGACGATCATATTCTCGGTTGGCAAGTGATATTGACCGTGAATGTCGCTCAACGCGACAACACAGTTCTTGCTCTCATCAAACATCATATTGGGTGTGGCAGGTTGCAAGAACGCAAAGACGGAGTTTGGTACTATGTAGTATCAAATCCCAACGCTATTAAGGAAAGAATAATTCCTTTCTTTAATAAATTCCCTTTTCTTTCTTCGGGAAAGAAGAAAAATTTTTCCATTTTTTCTCAAGTTGCTGATATTGTTTTTAACAAAGAACATCTAAGCAATGATGGGATGATGAAAGTGCTAAAATTAAGAGAAAAATTGAACGAAGGAAAAGGCAGAAAGAGAAAATATGATTTAATAGATTATACAAACTCTTTATCAGAAAATCCTCAGAGACTATACGCTAGACCAAATCCGAGAAATCGGAAGTGGAAGATATAGTCCGATCTTCATAGCGATATGAAGGATCTCCACCAAAAGTGAGTGGAGTGATAACGAAAATGAATTGTCCTAAGGTTTCCGATGTGAAGCGATTCGTTTCGGAAAGGATTGGGACAATTTATAGGAAGTGATAAACAAAAGATTACACAAAAAGCTGCCTCGTTACGCAGTAATGCGTAATAGATCCTAAAAAATATATGACTATATGCTGGGAAGTCCCGCGGAGCGGGATGATCAGCAGGAAACCTGTTCAAATTTTTGAACTCTTAAAAGTTTTAGAAAAAAGCCCGCAACGAGTTGCGGGTGGAAGACGAAAACAATGAATTGACCAGTGTGTCTTAAGTGCTCTGCGCTTTACGCCAGAAATAAATTGCGCTTAGTATAAACACTAGTCCGACCAACCAACTCAGTCTAGAGTTTGTGTGTTGAGTTACATAAATACTGTAGAGTGAGACCAACCAGAACCCAACCGAAGCGAGAGCGTAGCTTTTGTTGATTTTCATTTTCTGTTTCTCCAAAGAGGAGAATAGTAATTTTAATTGTTTTTGTCAAGAGTTTAAGAATTTGAACAGGACTCCTCAGAGACCATATGTCATACCCCTTCTCCGCCCAAGGCGGATCAGGGTGAAGATAGAGTCCTTCTTAAAGGAATAGAAGAGCGCAATTCCTTGCGGGGTAAGTTCCCGCGCGTCGAATAGTGTAACGTCTGGGCAACTGTCTCGGAGAACAGCTCGGTGAAAATACAATACCGGTGAAGATGCCGGTTACCTGCAGCTAGACGAAAAGACCCTAGAAGCTTTACTGCAGCTTGATATTGCTTGTATGTTTGTTATGCGTAGCGTAGACGGGAGGATTTGAAGTTCTGCTCTCGGGCAGGATGGATCCGACGATGAAACACCGTTCTTAATTGATGTACCGGCTAACCGCGAGGGCAAAAACCGCGCGGGACATTATCTGGTGGGCAGTTTTGGTGGGGCGCTATCCTCGAGGACGCGAAATTTTTCGTTTCCTCAAACTATGGCGCCTCCGGAAGTTTAATCCACTTCAAAACAAATAAATTTAGGGGGACCGTAACGAGTAGTCGTTATGAGAAAAGTTGACTATATCGGAAAAAATCCAAGATGGGGATAAGTCGGTGGATAATTCCGAGGGAAATTGATATGATTTATTCATGGAAAAATTCGAGAGAGTATTCGTAGGAGATGATCAAGGAAATCTTGAAGCTAGAAAACCATCAAAACCTCAAGAATTTTTTATGATGCTAAAGAGACTTCAAGAGAGGGAAGAATTTTTGGAAAGTCTTCAAAAAGAGACATCTAAACTTGAGATGCAGGTTAGATCGAACAAAGGTATTGAAGAAGCAACCAAAATGGAGATTAAGGAACTTGAGGAAAAACTCGATGAGAGACCATCAATCCCGTAGAGACTATACGTCAACCATCTTACATTCAAAAAAGATGAAGATATAGTCCGAACTCTATGGCGACATAGAGAGCGTGGCAGAAATGTCCGCGCCAACTTGGGAGCTCAATTCCCAAGTAGTAACAAAATGCCTAAAAAGTAACGGAGGAGTCCATTAAGGTCAGCTAGGCGCGAATGGAAACCGTGCCGATAGTGTATGGGCACAAGCTGGCTTAACTGTAAGACGTGCATGTCAAGCAGACGCGAAAGCGGGGCCAAGTGAACCGATGGTCCGCGTTAGACGCGGCCAGAGATTAACGGATAAAAGCTACTCTAGGGATAACAGGCTAGTTCCGCCTAAGAGTCAATTGGGCTCTCTCAAACGGTAACGTTTGAGCAAACTGTGACTCAAATCGGTGAAACCTTTAAATATTTTATGATAAGATATTAAGGCAATACCGAGGGTAAGATAGTTTATCTCAATGGATACATTACGGGCACGCATTGCCCGAAAAGTTAAATTAACACGACGGCAAAAGGAAATAGTGATGGGTTCCTTGCTCGGAGACGCACATTTAGTTGCGACTACGCGCGGATTCGCATTTAGAATTAATCATGGTATTGCGCAGAAAAAATATGTAGATTGGAAATATCTCGAATTGAAAAATCTAACAAATTCTTCTCCGCGCGTATGCAATGAAAAAGTTTACTATTTCCGAAGCGCATCCCATCCTTTCTTTAATTTTCTGCGAAGTGAGTTTTATCGCGGAAGAGTAAAAATTTTACCAAATAATCTGGATAGATGGATTACACCTTTGTCCTTAGCGATTTGGTTTATGGATGACGGCGCAAAAGATGGTCGTCAGGTAAGAATTAACACCCAATCTTTTTCTCTCAGAGAAAATAAAAGATTGATTAATATCCTTGAGGCTAAATTGGGAATATTTGCAACAATTAATCGAGATAAAAACAAATTCCGATTAAGAGTTAAAAATAAAAGTATGAGCAGATTTAGGAAACTAATTTTGCCATATTTGCTTCCCGGTATGCGTTATAAACTTTCCCCGTAACGACTTTCCGTAAAACCGGAGGACTTGTGGTTTTAACCGCAGGTAATATGTCACTATCCCGAAAGGGATAAAGGTATAGTCTATCTCATAAGTGATTATGAATGTCATATCGACGGCGGAGTTCGGCACCTCGATGTCGGCTCAACATATCCTCCTGCTGGAGAAGGTGGGAAGGGTTTGGCTGTTCGCCAATTAAAATGTTACGTGAGCTGGGTTCAGACCGTCCTTCGGCGAAAAAATATTTCGCCTCAGGACAGTCTGAATCCACTTCGCAATTTAAATCTTTTCGTCTTAGAAAATAGATAGTAGAACTGATCAAATCACGGCGGTCATCTTTTGTAGTACAAGGGTGATCAAGTTGACTGTATCGATGGAATCCTAACCTGTCATATGTTAGGATAATATCGAGGGAAGTCATGTATGCCGATCACATCAGCACAAAAATCATACCTTGCCGGTTTCCTTGATGGAGATGGTAGTATTTATGTAAGGTTGAAACCCAACAAATCATACCAATATGGTTTCCAAGTTTCTCCCTATGTAATTTTTTTCCAATCTTCCAAAAACCGAAAGAGTTTTGAGAGTCTTTGTTCCCTTCTCGGTTTCGGTTATATGCGCGAACGCAAAGATGGAATCCTCGAATTTACTGTTGGGCGGAAAAACGACATTAAACAATTCCTTTCTATGGTAAAACCTTATGTAATTCTCAAGAAAAAACAGGTTGATCTAATGGAAGTAATTCTTAAAAGGAAGGAAAAAGTAAATAACAAAAATGATTTTGTGAAGCTGATAAATCTTATTGATTCTTTTCGGGGACTTAATTATTCCAAGAAAAGAATAAAACATACATTGACCCCGTAGAGACTAAGCGTCAACCTCCGATGTTCATCGGAGAAGTTATAGTCCAATGCCACGAGTAATTGTGGGTATCATGCGTGAGACAGGTTGGTCTCCTATCTGCTGCAGGCGTTGATTCTTGAGGGGAGTTGCTCCTAGTACGAGAGGACCGGAGTGAACGAACCGCTGG
>MHSF01000031.1:5575-5855 GCA_001822695.1 Candidatus Taylorbacteria bacterium RIFCSPLOWO2_02_FULL_44_35
GCCAAAGGCAACGCCGGGTAGCTATGTTCGGAACGGATAAATTCTGAAAGCATATAAGAGTGAAGCCGTCCCCAAGATTAGGAATCGTTTAAGGCTCCTGGAAGACTACCAGGTTGATAGGCCCTAGGTGTACGCATAGTAATGTGTTTAGCCGAGGGGTACTAATTCGCCGATCCTATTAGGAAACTTGGAAATCACAATATATTTTTTATCTTTGAAATTTGAAGTTTTTGTTCTGGTGATTTGACGCTGTGGTCACACCTCTTTCCATTCCGAACAG
>MHSF01000031.1:5866-19990 GCA_001822695.1 Candidatus Taylorbacteria bacterium RIFCSPLOWO2_02_FULL_44_35
GCCGAGGGATACTAATTTGCCAATCCTATTAGGAAACTTGGAAATCACCCCAAAGCAAAACAAGAGTTTGCTTGGGCAAGCATTTTTACTTGAAAATTTTGTTTTGGTGGCTTATCGCAGGGGTCATATCTCTTCCCATTCCGAACAGAGTCATCAAGCCCTGTAGAACCGATGATATCCACTTTTGGTGGAGAAAGTAGGTAGCCGCCAGAACAAAGTTTTTAATATCACTCAACCACCCCTTTAATTCCACTCCTTAATTAAGGAGGGGTGGCCGAAGGCCGGGGTGGTTTTGTCTTTTTATGCTATAATATTTCTCATGAGCGTTTGGTCTGCCAAGAGGAGAATGTTTTATTTCGCTGGCGTAACTTTGTTCGCGTTGCTTTTTATCGGTTTACCTATTTTTCTTTTGATTTATCGCGCGCCGACTTGTACTGATGGCAAGCGGAATCAAGGTGAAGCCGGAATTGATTGTGGTGGTCCCTGCCGGGCGGTGTGTGCTTCAGCGGCCATTGAACCGATTGTCTGGTGGCAGAGATTTTTCCAGATTTCCCCGGGTGTTTACAACGCGGTGGCGCGAGTGGAGAACCCGAACGTCGATTCGGCAGTAACGCGGGCGAAATATATTTTTCGGTTGTATGACAAAGCCAATGTCGTGATTGCTTCGCGCGAGGGCGAGACCAATATTCCACCGCGTCAGATTTTTTACATTTTTGAAGGCGGACTCGCAACGGGTGAACGTTTGTCGGTGAAAGCCACTTTTGAATTTCTTTCGCCACTTAATTGGACTGTCAAAGAGGCGACAATGCCGCTTTCAATCACGGGGCAGATTTTATCAAAGGCCTCAACCACGCCTCGGCTGGACGGGATTTTGCGAAATAGCGGCGCTGACGACCTCGTTAATGTGGAAGTGGTCGCGGTGCTTTTTGATGCCGACGGCAATGCCGTTAACGCTTCTAAAACTATCGTTGATGTTGTTCGAAGCGAGGCAGTCGCGCCGTTCTTTTTCACTTGGCGCCAGCCGTTTGACAAGGAACCGGCGCGGGCAGAAATAATTCCCAAGTTAAAGTGAAGCAGATTTTTTTGGTATTCAAGAGCATTGATTGGTTGCTATTCGCAGTGACTTTGCCCTTGCTTTTCGCCGGCTTATCGGTGATGAATTCTTTTACCGGCGAGAGCCAATATTACGAACGCCAGCTGGTTTGGATTGCCATAGCGCTTGCCACCTTTTTTATTTTTAGTTTTATTGATTTCCGATTTCTTCGCTCAAGCGGTGTTCTGGTTACTTTGTTTTTGACGGTAATCGGTTCGCTAACCCTTTTGTTTTTTGTGGCCGGCGTTGTTCATGGCACTAAGAGTTGGTTTTCCATCGGCGCTTTTTCGTTGCAACCATCCGATCCGGCGAAATTGATTTTAATTCTGATTTTGGCGAAATATTTTTCCCGGCGCCATATTGAAATTGCCGACATCAAGCATATTATCGTCTCCGGACTTTACGCTCTGGTGATTTTTCTGTTGGTTTTGTTTCAACCGGATTTCGGCTCGGCGATTATAATTTTTCTGATTTGGCTGGGAATGGTTTTGGTCTCCGGTATTTCTAAAAAGCATTTGCTTTTAGTTTTTCTGATGGCCCTGGCGGCTTTTCTGGCAATGTGGAGTTTTATTTTGGCTGATTACCAAAAGCAGCGAGTGTTAACTTTTATCCACCCGCCGGCCGATATCCGCGGCGCCGGCTACAACGCCTATCAGTCCACCATCGCTGTCGGTTCTGGCGAGTTGTCGGGCAAGGGCATTGGCTATGGCACGCAGTCGCGGTTGAAATTTCTTCCCGAGTATGAGACCGATTTCATTTTTGCCGCTTTTGCCGAAGAGTGGGGTTTTATCGGGGTAATGATTTTATTCGCGTTGTTTGGCGTGGTCATTTGGCGAATTTTAGCCAATGCTTTTTACGGCGCGACCAATTTTGAAATTTTGTTCGGGCTTGGTTTAGCGATTTTTTTCGCCAGCCATTTTGCCGTTCATGTGGGAATGAATATCGGTTTGTTGCCGGTGACCGGCGTAACCGTGCCATTTTTGAGTTACGGCGGCTCACACCTTTTGACTGAATTCGCCGGTCTGGGAATTTTGATGGGCATGCGCCGCTATCGCCGCGTCGCCCACAAAGAAGCAATGAAAAACGAATTTTTGGGAGTGTAATTTGTGAAAACTGCCCGCTAGCAGACAGATCTAGTAAATTACAGCCATGGCAGTGATTTACTATTTTTGTAAATTTTTGATGGAAACAGATTAAAGTAAATTAAAATATTTTCTTAAAAATAATTCATTGTCCACTGAATCAGCGATTATAAATCTGATGAATTTGTTTGCTCGATGATACTCGGTAATAAACTCAATTTCTTTTTGGCAATCAAAAGGGTAGATAAAAACTGATTTTTGCAAAGGATAGAAACCAATATTTTTAAAAAGAAGTCTTAATGACTCGCGAGTTTTTTTGAGATAGTGGGGAATGTCGAAAATTACAATGCGCCATTTTCCATCCCAATTTTTTTGATGGGGAACTTTTATATTTTCCAAATTAAAAGTGGATGCTCTTTTTTTACCATAATCGTTTAAAACTAATGTAATAGTGCCATCATTATTATGTTTTTCTTTGACGAGTTTTGTTTTGACTAAACTACCGACTGCTCGATCAATTACCTGCTGGTCAATTTCTTTTAATCCTTCGCTAACACCCTTGATGATATGCCATTGTTTGCGTGCCGGGCGGGTAGCTGATAAGGCAATGCCAGCAAAGAGCAGTAGCAAAATTTTCTTTTGGATTGAGCCGATTTTTTTTGCTTTCATTTTTTAATTTTTTTACTACACAATCTATTTTAGCAAATAACAGCCATGGCGGCTATTTACTGCTTGGGGATGGTGAGAATAATAAAGATGAAAATAAAAAGACCGCCCAATGCAGATGCGCAAATCGGGCGGTTTGAGTGGAAAGCGTGATTCAGCTTTCTTTTTTCAATCACAAGCGGTTCCGCCGATTAGATTGAAGGAAGTTTCTGGTGGACAGCGCTGGACCAATTCTTCGACAGACCGGCGATTGATTTCTTGTTCGCGATTATTACCACAAACAGTGTGACCGTTCACGTATTCTTCCAATTCTGTGTCAAACGGTTTATTGCACCAAATACAGAGACATTGAGTTTTCATACTTTGGCTGCGCCTTTCTGAAAACCAAGTTATCACTTTGTTTGATTTATGTCAATGATGAAAGGAATGATGGCGAATGGTATGATTTATCTTATGTTAAAGCTTGAGGAAATAGAAAAGCTGGCGAAGCTGGCGCGGCTGGAAATCCCGGCGGAGGAAAAGGAGACCTTGCGAAAAGAAGTGGGGGAAATTTTGGAATATCTTGGGCAGATTCAGAAGCTTTCGCCTAAAGAGCCGCCGAAGGAAGCGGGTTTAGTTCGCAATGTTTTCCGCGATGACAGAGAACCGCACCCAAGCGGTGAATTTACTGAAGCGCTTTTGGCCAATGCGCCCGATAAAGAAGATGGTTATATTAAAGTCAAAAAGATTCTTTGATATTAATCCAATAACTAATTTCTAATATCTAATTTCTAATCAAATCCCAATTTAAAAATTTTGAAATGATTGATTTAAAAACCCTAACAATTAGAAAGGCTCACGAGCACTTGAAGAAAGGTGATTTTTCCGCGAGAGAATTGGCGGAAAATTATTTGGCAGAAATTGAAAAAAAGAATCCAGAGCTGAACGCTTATTTGGAAGTTTTCGGAGATGTTTTGGAGCAAGCCGGCGCGGCGGACGAGAAAATAAAAAACGGTGGTGGCGGTGTGCTGCTCGGTATTCCTTTTGCCACCAAGGACAACATTTTAATCAAGGGCCGCCGCGCCGGCGCCGCCTCCAAAATTTTGGAGGGTTATGTGGCGACTTATGACGCGACGGTAATTAAAAAGTTGAAGGAAGCCGGCGCGATTTTTTTGGGCCGGGCTAATATGGATGAGTTTGCCATGGGTTCGTCCACCGAAAATTCCTCTTACGGCGTGACGAAAAATCCTCATGATGAAACACGGGTAGCCGGCGGCTCTTCGGGTGGCAGCGCGGCGGCGGTGGCCGCCGATTTGGCGCTGGCGGCTCTCGGTTCTGATACCGGCGGGTCTATTCGCCAGCCGGCAAGTTTTTGCGGTTTGGTTGGTTTAAAACCAACTTACGGCGCGGTATCCCGCTTCGGTTTGATGGCGATGGGTTCGTCCTTGGACCAAATTGGACCGTTGGCAAAAACCGTGGGAGACGCGGAAATTATTTTTAACGCGATTCGCGGTCAGGACTCAATGGACAGCACGACTATTTCGGAAAAAACTTACTCGGTAGAAAATTTACCAAAAAAATTTGTCATCGGTGTACCGCGCGATTTTTTAGGCGAAGGTGTTGACAAAAAGGTCTTGGAAAATTTTGAGGCCGGTTTGAAAAAACTTCAACAAACCGGCGCGGAAATTCGCGATATTGAATTGCCGAACATAAAATACTCCTTGCCGGTCTATTACATCATTATGCCGGCTGAAATTTCTTCCAATCTTGCACGATTTGACGGTGTGAAATTCGGCGCAAAAATTTCTGGAGCCAATCTTTTAGAAGATTATATGAAAACCCGCGGCCAATTATTCGGTAAAGAAGCGTGCCGGCGGATAATCATCGGCACTTATGTGTTGTCTGCCGGATACTATGACGCCTATTACAATCGGGCGGTAGCGGTGCGTAAATTGATTGCCGATGATTTTAAAAAGGTCTTTGCCAGCGGCGTTCACGCTATTGCCACCCCGACCACACCTTCGCCGGCTTTCAAAATAGGCGAAAAAACCAGTGACCCGTTACAAATGTATCTCGCCGATATTTTCACTGTAACCGCTAACATTACCGGCCTGCCAGCTATTTCCATTCCTTCCGGTTTTGCGGCAAGCGTAGATAAACAATTGCCGCTCGGTTTCCAACTTCAAGCCCCCCGGGCTCGCGAAGATATCCTCTTTGAAATCGGCAAAAAATTTGAGAAAATATAAGTATGGCTGAAGAAAAAAAAGATAAAAAAGAAAAAAAATCCAGCAATCTGATGACTGGTGGTTTGGATTGGATCATAATTTTACTGTTGCTGATAATTTTATGGCGCGGCTTGGCCGGTGGTTTGGCCGGCATCAGCAATTTTTTCAACAAGCTAAATATTTCGCTAAATCCTTTTGTCAACACCCGGTCGCTTAGTTCTTATTATTCGGAAAAAGATAAGCCACCAATCGGCAAGATGATTTTCAACAAAGAAACCGGTAAGGCCGGCAAAGTTGCCGATGGTCCGGAACTTAGAGCTGGCAAACGTTATTGGCTGGTGAATTATGACGATGGCACTAACGGTTGGGTTTCGGAAGACGCGCTTGGTGAGCCGGTGGCAACGGCATTTAGTCCGGGCGAAACGCCGGTTGGTGGGCGCGCCGTTGCCAATGGTTCGATGTCGGTTTATGCTCAGTTAGGTGGAAAAATTATCGGTAATCAATTAGATGGCGCGCCGGGCACGATTACCAAAGGTCCAGAAAAATTCGGTGGCAAAGATTATTTTTTCATTGATTTTGACAATGGTCTGGACGGTTGGGTTGCTGCCGATAAATTAACTGACGAAAACGGTGTGCTGATTAAATTTGGCAAAACAGCAGAAGGTAGTTACGCGATGACGCGCGATGGAAAAATCGGAGTAATCACTCAAGGCCCGGAATTTAGAGACGGCGAGCGCTATTGGCCGTTTAAATTTCAAGACGGCAGTAGTGATTGGGTAAAAGAAAGCGATTTGTTGGGAGTCAAAATAAAAAATTTTGATGCTGATAATTTGGTGATTGGTCTGAAGGCGGCAGTGGCGCAGAGCACAGCGATTTATGATGCACCCGGCAGCGAAATTATCGGTTATCAAAAAAGAGGCACGAGCGGCACGATTGTCAAAGGCCCGATGCTGGCGGATGACAGTAAACATTATTGGTTCGTGGATTTTGAAAGCGGCGAGGACGGCTGGGTGGCGGAAGATAATTTGTTTGTCGCCGTTGAACATCCTTTGGTGAACAAATTTTCTTCGTTGGCGCGCTCGGCGATGACTATTTTCAATCTCTTGCTATTGACCGGCGTTGCTTACACTTTAATCAGAATTGCCCAGATTTCTTTTACCCATCACCATAAGATAAAAGTCGAAGAAACAAAAATGAGAATTGGTCGGGAGGTTTCGCATCCGCGCTGGGAAAAAGTGCGGGAGCATTTATCGTCAGAAAATCCTAATGATTGGCGTTTGGCGGTGCTGGAAGCCGATATTATTCTCGGTGAGATGTTGGAAAAAATGGGTTACATCAAAGGCGAAACCATCGGTGATAAATTGAAAACCATTGAGAAAAGCGATTTCACTTCCTTGGACCAGGCCTGGGAAGCTCATCGAATTCGCAATATGATTGCCCACGAAGGTACTGATTACATTTTAACCGAGCGCGAAGCCGGGCGGGTTGTCGGTCTTTATGAGCAAGTATTTAAAGAGTTTAGGTATATTTGAAAAAAATGAAATCGCGGCAATAAATTAATGGAAAATTCAGATGAATTTAGTTATACACGCCGTGGTCGCCGATGGCATGGAGCAGTATTTCGTTTTTTGAAATATGAGCGAATACGATTCTAGTTTTGTAGTTGACAGAGAAACTGAATCGGCCGGCCAATACACCTTTTAGTTTGTGGACCTTAAGTTGTCCGTGATTGATTGGTTTTTTTAGTAGCTCAACTTTTTCCACAACTTCATCATATAAGTCGGTTTCTAATTTACCGACTTGTTTGATGAATGATGGAGTATAAAAAATCTTAAGCATTGTCACGATATCGTTTTACAAGCTCGCGCAGATTTCCACTTAAAATTCCTCCTAAGGTTGCTTCTCGTTCTGACCTGAGAACAGCGTTTACCGCCTCTTCTTCGGATAAGCGGGTAATCGCCCGACGAACAACATCGGCCTTGTTAGCTCCTCGTCCCTCTTTAATTTGCCGCCTAATAAATTCTTCTAAATGGCTAGGAATTGGTACTGATAGGGTAGTCATTTTTTTGTATGATTAATTAATATGATAATATCATACACCTAGTAATTTTATTGTCAAATTTTTGCGTTGGCAATTGTGTTATAATTTATCTATGGTGTATCTTTGGGACTTATTAGTTTTGGCGGTGGGGGCGACGGTGGGCAGTTTTTTGTATGTGGTCGCCTTAAGATATGGTACGGAAAAGTCACTACTGGCTGGCCGATCGCTTTGCCCGGCTTGTCATAGAAAATTATCAGTAATTGACCTAGTGCCGGTTTTCAGTTTTATTTTTCTGCGCGGCAAGTGCCGGACCTGCAAGGCGAAAATCTCTTGGCAATATCCGCTGGTGGAAATTTTAACTGCCATTATTTTTCTTTTTTTATTCCGCTCGCCGCTGGCGCTGATTGTTTGGTGTCTGCTGATTGTAATAATGATTTATGATTGGCGGCACAAAATTATTCCCGGCGGTTTGGTTTTAGTTTTTGATCTTTTGGCTTTGACGATGGCGGTTTTGAATAATCTCGGCGGCGATTTATTTTCAGCATTGCTCTGGGGGCCGCTGTTTGCCGCTCCGTTTTTTTTGCTCTGGTATTTTTCCGGCGGCAAATGGATAGGGCTCGGCGACGCCAAACTTGGTCTTGGACTCGGCTGGTTGTTGGGCGCTGCCAGCATTGACGCTTTCATTTTGGCTTTCTGGCTTGGCGCGGCGGTGTCGTTATTGATTGTCGGTTGGCAAAACTGGCGAAAAAGTCAAAGAAAGCTTACAATGAAAAGCGAAGTACCATTTGCCCCGTTTTTATTTGCGGCGACATTTCTAGTTTATTTTTTCAAAATCAACATTCTCGGGCTTATTAATTTTTTGTTTTATTAATGTTACAAATTACCCGCCTGACGGCGAGGCAGGCAAGTTACAAATTACAGGCCAATCGGGGATTCACCCTCGTCGAGACCTTGGTTGTCTTGGGTATTTTTGTGATAGTTACCGCGATTGTGCTGGTTGGCAATAATAGTTTCAATAACACAATCCTTTTGACCAACTTTGCTTATGATGTTGCCCTGACGGTGGCCCGGGCGCAATCCTATGGTGTCAGCGTCAAGCAGTTTGGCAGTGGCGCGGAAAGTTTTAATGTTGGCTACGGCGTTCATTTTCGGCTTTGCGGCGCGACAGCTGACATCAATGAATCGGATGATGTTTCTTTTGTTCTTTTTGCCGACGCTAATCGCAATCAATATTACGAAAAGCCCGGCGAATTTTTGGAGCGCTACATTACTAGGCGAGGCAATAAAATTAGCCATCTTTATTGGCTCGATTCTTTCGGTGTTCCCAGCGCGCTCAGTGGCGGCGTGGACATTTCTTTTGAACGCCCCGACCCCGACGCCGGTTTTGTTTTTTTTGATTGCGACAGCCGCGTTATTTCTCACAACGCCCGCGCCGTTCGGGTGGAAGTGGTATCACCGGCCGGTATCACCAAAAATATTAATATAGAAACCACTGGTCAAATCTCGGTTCAATAAAATGAATAATCAAGGTTTCAGTTTAGTAGAAATTCTGGTTTCCACCGCGATTTTTTCGGTGGTGATGATAACGGCCGCCGGTGCTTTATTGACAACTATTGATGCCAATCATAAAGCTCAAGCCATTCAATCGGTGATGAATAATTTGAATTTCGCTTTGGAAAGTATGTCGCGGGCGATTCGGGTCGGCGACACTTATCATTGCGGTAGCATTGGAGTGTTATCGGAACCGCGGGATTGTAGCTCTGGAGATATTTTTTTCGCTTTCAAAAGAAGTAGCGATAGTAAAGCGGTTTATTATTATCTTTCCGGTAGCCAAATCGTCCGGGGGGTAAATGGCGAAGCCCTAGCCATTACCGCGCCGGAGATTATGATAGAGAATTTAAAGTTTTATGTTCAGGGCGCCGGCGTTGGTAGCCAAGCGCAGCCGCGAGTGACGATTGTCATCCGAGGTTACGCCGGCGCCACGGCAAAAATCCGGACGCCGTTCAATCTACAAACAACCTTATCGCAAAGGATGCCAAAGTAATAAGCAAATGACTGATTTCTGATTACTAATCAAATAAAGAAATGACTGAATGACTAAATTAGAAATTTTGGAATTAGACATTGATTAGAAATTAGTTATTAGGAATTAGTAATTTAAAACATGATAGATAACAGTCAAAAGAATGGATTTACTCTAGTAGAAACCCTTGTGGCAATCGCGGTTTTGCTGCTGGCAGTAGCGGCGCCGTTGTCGTTGGCGACCAAAAGTTTGAACTCTTCCGCTTTATCCAAACAGCAGATTACCGCCAGTTTTTTGGCGCAAGAGGCGATGGAGTATATCCGCAATATTCGCGATGAAAATGTCATCAAATATAGTAACTGGCTGCATTCGGACAGCGGTGTCACAGATTGTTTCAGTCCCAATAAATGTATCGTAGACCCAACGATTACTTCCGGTCCAGATAAAATAAAAAAATGCCAAGGCAATTGCCCTTTATTGCGGTATAGAGAGTCAAACGGTGTTTATAGTTATGATACCAATGCTGGTACTGCCGATTCCATTTATACCAGAGTGACGGAAATAGTTAATGTGATCACTGATCGTGAGGTCGCAGTCTTAGTGACGGTCTCGTGGCTTGGTCCAAGCGGCGTGGCTTATAAAGTTATCGCCCGCGAGAATTTAACCAATTGGCAGTATTGGTAAACTCAAAACTGAAAAATCAAAATGAAAAATAAAAGAAAAGGTTTTACTTTATTGTTTACAGTTTTGATTACCAGCGTTTTGTTGTCATTGGCTTTGGCAATTTTCAATCAGATCTATAAATCGTTGCTTTTGTCTTCTGCCGGCAAAGAATCGCTAGCCGCTTTTTATGCCGCTGACTCGGGCGTGGAGTGCGTTTTCCTTTGGGATTTGAAGCATCAGGGTTTTGGTTACAGCATTTTTGCCACCTCCAGCGCTTCTTTCCTACATAATGGCGGTGAAGGCATCACTTGCAATGGTCAGGATTTTCCCGCCGGGCCGTGGATTGTTACCAGAGATTCGACTTCGGCGATGACTAAATTTAATTTGTCATTCAGTCAGGGGGTTCTTCCAGCCGAAGGTTGCAGCGAGGTGGTGGTTAGTAAAGTGGTAAGCAGCGGTAATGTTTTTACCACAGTGGAATCGCGTGGCTATAATATTTGCGACGCCAGCAGCCCGAGAAAAGTGGAACGGGCTATTCGCGTTACCTATTAATCTTATGAGTGCGCCAAAAAAAATTATTGAACGATTGGAAAAACTAAAAGCGGCGATTGAAAAATATCGTTACGAATATCATGTGCTCGATAAATCTTCCATTTCGCCCGAGGCGCTGGATTCATTGAAGCGCGAGTTGGTGGAAATTGAGACGAAGTATCCGGCATTGGTCTCCGTCGATTCGCCGTCGCAGAGAGTAGCTGGCCGGCCCCTGCCGGAATTTGAAAAAGTTGCCCATAAAGTGTCGCAGTGGTCGTTCAACGACGCTTTTACCGAAGGGGATATTAGGGATTTTGATGAGAGAGTCAAAAAAAGGTTAAACTTTTCTTCAGATCCAAGGTTTAGCCTTTATTCTGATCTTTCTTATGTATGCGAATTAAAAATTGACGGACTGAAAGTTGTTTTGGAATATAAAAAAGGAATTTTGAGCCGCGCGGTTACGCGCGGCGACGGCAAGGTTGGCGAGGATGTGACCCAAAATGTTCGGACAATTGAATCGGTGCCGCTTCGGCTTCGGCGAGCCGTTGATGTGATTGTGGAAGGCGAGGTGTGGCTTGGCAAAAGTCAATTCCAGAAATTAAATGTCCAACAAAAAAAGAAAGGCGAGCCAGAATTTGCCAACCCACGAAACATCGCCGCCGGTTCTATCCGCCAGCTGGACCCAAAAATTACCGCTAGCCGGCATTTGGAAGTTTTTATTTATGACTTGGCGAAAAGCGATGAGTTATTGCCGTCGACTCAAATTGAAGAATTAAAATATCTGGAAGAGCTCGGTTTCAAAGTCAATAAGCACCGCCAGCTTTGCAGAAATATTGATGAAGTTATAAGTTTTTGGAAAGAGTGGCAAGGACTTGCGCCAAGGGAGGATTATTTGATTGACGGTGTGGTGGTAAAAGTCAATGAAAGAAAATTACAGGAGATGCTCGGTTATACCGGCAAAGCGCCACGGTGGGGCATTGCTTTCAAATTTCCGGCGGAACAGGTAACAACGGTAGTGGAAGATATTGTTTTTCAAGTTGGCCGGACTGGTGTCATTACGCCAGTGGCTCGTCTGAAACCAGTTTCGGTGGCTGGTTCGGTGGTCTCGCGGGCGACGCTTCACAATGAAGATGAAATCAAATGTTTGGATGTGCGCATTGGTGACACGGTGATTTTACAAAAAGCCGGCGATGTCATTCCTGATATTGTTCAAGTGGTTAAAGAATTGCGGACGAAAAAGGAAAAGGTTTTTGTTTGGCCTAATAGAATCGCCGAGTGCGGTAGCAGTGGCAAAATTGAAAGAATTAGCGGCGAAGCTGCTTGGCGTTGTGTTGATAAAAATTCTTTTATCATCCAGAAGCGGCGGTTTTATCATTTTGTTTCCAAACATTGTTTTGATATTGAAGCATTGGGGCCGAAAACCATTGATTTGCTTTTGGCGCACGGCCTGATTTCTTCTTACGCCGATATTTTCACCTTGAAGCGCGGTGATTTATTGGCTTTGCCACGGTTTGCCGAAAAGTCGGCAGATAATTTGCTGACGGCGGTTGAGCAAGCCAAAAAGGTCTCATTGCCAAAATTTATCGCGGCACTTTCTATTCCCCAAGTCGGTGAAGAAACGGCATATCTCCTAGCGGAGAATTTCCCCCGTAAAATCGCTTCGCTCTCACGGGGCAGGCAATTTCCAATTTCCAATTTCCAAAAGGTAACCGCAGAAAATTTGGAAAAGATAAATGGCGTAGGACCAATTGTTGCGAAATCCATCGTAGATTGGTTTAAAACCGAGAAGAATAAAAAATTGGTGGGTGATTTGTTGAAGCAAGTAACCATTGAGAAATTTGTGCCAGTGATTTCTGCTGGTGGGCCATTAGCCGGCAAAACCTTCGTGCTGACTGGAACTTTGAAATCGTTGGAACGAGAGGTTGCCAAGCAAAAAATCCGCGAGCGCGGCGGCGCGGTTATGGAAAACATTTCCAAAAAAACCAGTTTCGTGGTGGTCGGCGAGAACCCGGGCAACAAAGCTGCCCGCGCCGCCGCGCTCGGCGTGCCCCAGCTTTCCGAATCCGAATTCTTAAAACTTCTTAGCTGAATTCCGAATTTTTCTAGATTTCTCATCATACACTTAACTTTCACGATCGTGAATAATAAGTGTATAGGGAAAGAGTTACGAATAAGATTGCGGTCGCGTTTTTATTTGTAATTATCGTAATTTGTCTTTCGTGATTTTGGGAATTTTATACCATTGATATTTTTGTTCATTGGCGGTAAAATATTTCCATGGACAAACAGAAGGCGAATATAATTTGGTTTAAGGATTTGGGCATTGACGATGTGCCGATTGTGGGAGGAAAAAACGCGGCGCTGGGAGAGATGTTTTCTAATTTGACCAAGCTCGATATCAATGTGCCGAATGGTTTTGCCATTACCGCTCGGGCTTACAACGATTTTTTAGATAAAGCCGGTATCCGTACTGGTATGGAAAAAATTTTAAAGGATTTGGACACTGGCAATATTCGGGTGCTTCAAAAAGCCGGCAAGAAAGTTCGCAAGCTAATTTTGAAAAGTAAATTGCCAAAGGATTTGGAATACGAAATCGCCGGCGCTTATCAAGAACTGGGCAAACAATTCGGTGTGGCAGAGCCGGATGTGGCGGTGCGTTCGTCAGCGACGGCGGAGGACTTGCCCGATTCCAGTTTTGCCGGCCAGCAGGAGACCTATTTAAATATAGTTGGTGTGAAGGATTTGCTTTATGCAGTGAAAGAATGTATCGCTTCGCTTTTTACCGACAGGGCGATTTCTTACCGAAAAGACCGCGGCTTCGCCCATACGGCGGTGGCTTTGTCGGTCGGCGTGCAAAAAATGGTTCGGGCTGACAAGGGTGTTTCGGGTGTAGCTTTTTCCATTGATACCGAAACCGGTTTTGACAGAGTGGTAGTGATTAATGCTTCCTATGGTTTGGGCGAAATGGTTGTTCAAGGTAAAGTGACACCGGACGAATTTGTGGTGTTCAAGCCGACTTTGGCCGAAGGAAAACGGGCTATTGTTACCCGCGATATTGGCGTGAAAGATGTAAAAATGATTTACAGTCGCCGTGGCACCGAGATTGTAAAAACTTCAACCGCCGAGCGCGCGGTTTTGTGCTTGTCAGATGACGAAGTTTTGAAGTTGGCTGATTGGGTGGTGAAAATTGAAAAATATTTTTCCAACAAAAAAGGTCATTACCAGCCGATGGATACCGAGTGGGCGAAAGATGGCGTTTCTGAGCAACTTTATATTGTTCAGGCCAGACCGGAAACGGTTCAAGCGACCCGCGACAAAGCGCTTTACATTGAGTATCGTTTGAAAGAAAAAGGTAAAGTTTTGACAACTGGAACGGCGGTTGGCGCGAAAATTTCTAGCGGTAAAGTGCGGGTGATTCGCGATGTGAAAAATATCGGTAGGTTCCAACAAGGCGAAGTTTTGGTGACGGAAATTACCGACCCCGATTGGGAACCGATTATGAAAATTGCCAGCGCTATCGTGACTGACAAAGGAGGTCGCACTAGTCACGCGGCAATCGTGTCGCGCGAGTTGGGCATTACTTGTATTGTTGGCGCCGCCAATGCCACTAAGGTCTTGCGCGATGGCCAAATGGTGACAGTGGATAGTTCCGGCAGTGTCGGAATTGTCTATGAAGGAAATTTGCCGTTTGAAAAAATTGAGCATCATCTAGATAAAATTCCTGAAACCAAAACCAAAATTATGGTCAATATCGGTTCGCCCGACGAAGCGTTTGAAAAATGGCAATTGCCGGTTAAAGGTGTCGGTTTGGGAAGGTTAGA
>MHSF01000032.1 GCA_001822695.1 Candidatus Taylorbacteria bacterium RIFCSPLOWO2_02_FULL_44_35
ATTGATAATCTGTCGCCTTCCGACAAATGCTTGTATTCCTTCATGCAACACATTTTACTCAAGTGTTGCGCTTAGAGTTAGAACTGGGGAACATATTAATAATAGAGCTTCATGATAGAATGAAAAAAGGTTGCACGGAATCATTCCTAATAGCTGTAAACAAGTATCGGTGGGTTCAATACATAAGAGGAGAACATATAATTCTTGTCAAAGAAAGTCCCGTCACAGAATACAGGGCGTTATTAATACCTAACTATTATCATTAAAAAAATCTAAAATGGATGAACAACTCTACATTAAATCACCCGAGATACACGCTAAAGTGGTTAAAGGTGTTCTTAAGTTTTTGGACAAGAATTCACCTATAAATATTCCGGCTCAACAACTTATCCCGTTGTTTTGGTTAAATAATTTTGACACGTCAGCAAATCACAATAAATTATATAAATTTATTGAAAATGAATTGGCCATTAATGAAATCGGGAACCAGTATGCAAAAAATATAATTAGCGTTGTATTACGACAAATTTTAAAGTTCCAAAATAAATTACCAGATTGGGTTTTTACAAGTAGCAAAAAAGATTATCTTGGAATGTTTAAGAAAAACGGATTACTTGTAAAAAAAACCGAGCTAGTCAAGAACTTTACCGACCATCTTGCGAAAATAAAAACTACTGAGAAATATACCGACACTGGAATCGTCAATCATCGAATTAGCAAGATTATTATTCCGAGTCGGAATCGACCCGACACAATAGCAAAATCAGTTGAGGTTTTAATAAAAACATTGTCATCAAGTGGCCGAATACCGAAGATTATTGTGCTAGATGACTCAGACACGCGCGAGGTTAGTCATAAATACAAAAACATACTTGGCGCAGTATCCGACAAATACAAAGGGATAATTCATTGCATTAGCAAAGAAGAGAGAGAAAAAACCGTTGAATTGATAGCCAAAAAATCCGGCTTGCAGGAAAAATTGTTAAAAGACGGACTCATCGGCAACCCAATCACAATCAGTAACAATCGTCTTGGAGCGGTTAGAAATTTTGCCCTGCTCCTCTCTTTAAATGAAGCATCATTGCAAATCGATGACGATGTGATGTACAGACCAATACGAACGCACTCTGAAAAAAACCCAGAAAAAATAAAATTTGATTCTCACGCCCAACTGGAATACAACTTTTTCAATACCTTTGAAAGTGCGGCTGGCACATCGAGTAATGTTGTCGTGGATTTACTATATGAATATGAAAAAGTGCTGATGAAACCTGTTCTTGCCCTAACAAAGGAAATGATTATGGGCAATTCACCAAATAAAGAATTATTCGAAGCGATATACTCAAACGGATTAGTCCGAGCTGTTTACGCCGGCGGCAGAGGCGATTCGTGTTTCTGGTCACAATATTTTTCCACCAGAGTGGAGACAGAGAAATCGGTTCTAGCGCTCGCTGGAGATGAGACAAGATATCATTTTAATAAATACTCATCTTATTGTTCGTGGGGAGTTGACACCCTGACTATTCAAAGGGACCCTTATTGTCTAGGAATGAATATTGCAATTGGTCCGGCCAAGGATTATCCTCCATTTATACAAGATGGCATAGAAGATGGTAGTTTTGGTTTAGGGATATATTCGACGATACCAAACGCCCTGACGGCCAATTTACCAATCACCCTATTACACAAAAGAGATAACCCGCACAGCGGAGATGAAAGAAGTTTTTCAAGAGGATTGCTTTCGAGTCAAAGTGCTTTAATGTCTATGTTGGATACCGTGTTGGATAAAAGTAAGATGAAAAATAATGATATAGAAAACACCACAGCCCTAGGAGGAGAATTAATTTCAATTGCTTCTGAACAACAATTATTTGTCGAATCCGTTAGGATGAATTTGAAAAGAGATCTATTGGCAAGCGACCTTAGTTTGTCAAAAAAGATAATCAGCATTAAAAAAATGCCACCCTGGATGATTAATGATTTAATTCAAAATAAAAAAACTATTTCATTGATTAAAAATAACAGCAAAGAAATCGGGAACATTAAAAATTTCCTGTGGGATATCATTGGACAAGATGCAAACCAAATATCTTTCGAAGAAAAAATTGAACTTTTTCGGCAACGAATCTTAACATTCGGTAAATTATTATCAAGTTGGAGAGCTTTAATAAAATCGGCACAGGATTGTCACCCGCAATTTTTACTTTAGGTGGTCCAGATTTCCCGCTCAAAGAAAAGCTGTCCTTTAAGACCAATAAAAAACCACCTTAAGGTGGTTTTTTATTGGTTGAAAAAACAAAGACAAAGCTAGTACTTCTAACTAGCACCACCACCACCACCACCACCAACACGAGGCAAGGTAGGAATAACTGGAGTATCGTCTGAAATATCGAAGGTATTACGCAGAATATTCACCAACCCCCAAACCGTCAACATTACAACCACGCCAACGATTCCCCACAAAATCTTATCTCTCCCCTCTTTTCTCTTTTCGGGGTCGCCGGCGCTAACGACAAACTGAAAGGCGCCCCAAATTATCACGAACACCGCTAAAACAACCAGGAACGGGATTAACCAATTAAGAACTTGGATTATGACATTTAATGTAGTTCGAAGGTTCGATGCGGTTCCTGCTTGAGCAAACAATAAAACGGGAGCGAGTAAAGATGAAGCGATAATTAATACTTTTTTCATTTTTAATTTATTTATAAAACCTTTAATTTTAACGACCTTTTTAATTTCTAACCAATATTAGGATATCACAAGCTAATTCTTTGTCTAACGCAGCTGTGGATAACCTAATATAATAGTTTAGGAATTAAACTGCGGTGGCTCAGGTTGGTCCACGCTTCCAAAACTGAAGGTTCCAATAAGGATATTAATCAGTCCCCAAACCGACAATATAATAAAGATTCCTAATAATCCGTATATCAGAACATTTTTGGCCTCCTCGACCTTTTTTTCATTGGCGCCAGCTACAAAATACTTGAATATGCCCCAGATAAAGACGAATACCGCTAAATCGACGACCAAAAATATAAGGTAGTTTATATTCTCTATAATCTTGTTGACCAAATCCTTGAAAGTGGTCTGAGCGAAAATCAATGATGGCAACAACAAAACCGCGGCAACCGTAACGGCGGCGAAGAGTTTTTGGAATTTTTGAATTTTGGCGAGATTCATTTGCGTTTTTTATTGGCTACTATCAAGAACTTCTCTTTAGTTACTTCTGCCAAGTCCAGAGCGCTCAGAAATGTCCCCGGCGCCAATTCTTTATGTTGCGGCACAATCGTTGTAATTCTCCTGCCATCAACTTCTTTCCTGCATTTCACATGACTACCTTTTGTCTTTACCGTTTCAAAACCAAAATGCTTAACCAAAATTTTTACTGTTTCTTCCCCGGAAAAAACTTTTCGCCCAAACCTAGGCATAATTTACATCCAAGGTGGTAAAGAACGGCGCTTGTTTTAAAAAATTTTTATCAACAACTGATTCATTGTCTTCCAAATACAATTCCACCGCTTCTTTGAGGTTCGCTTGCGACTCTTCAATAGTTAATCCTTGACTAACTACACCCAATTCAAGACAACGGGCTACATACCATTTGCCTTCTTTGTGAATTGAAGTTGTAAATTTGTAAGTCATATGGCGATGATAACACAAACTAAGAAAATGTGGAATTTTTGAAATTTGCCGACTATTTCTGCCTTTTCAAAAAATTTTCAATCTGAATCAGATATTCCTTAAAATCGAAAAAATCTTTCTTGAGTGATCCGATAAATTCTTCCATATTCAGGGAATCATACTGATGAACCACCCGATTTCTTAAACCGACAATCGGAGCAATTTTAATTGCGAATTTATCATCCAAAACTCCAACTTTCCCAAGTAACTTAAAGGTGCCTTCGAAATCATCAGGTGCGCCAAGTTTTCCTTCTTTTATCAAATGGATGTTGATGTCAATCATGGTATCAACAATCAACTGAAAAATCCGTTCAGTGGCGTGATATTTATTATTATCTTTCAGAATCTCAACTACCGAATCAGCGATAATTACCTCAAGTTCAGCAATGTAACCGACCAAAAGATTCATCTTCTTTTCTAATAAATTTCTATCTAGCATTTTGATATTCCTTAATTTTAGCAGAAACATATTCGCTTCTAACGCCAAATAAAATCTTGTTGTCAAAATACGCCCTTATGGCGCGAATGTAAAAATTATTAAAGATTGATTTTTCCCGTTCATGCAGCACAATACAATTGTCGGCGATTTTTCTCATTAGAAGCGGCGGCGCGGAGCGTAAATCTACCATATCAATATCTCCCCGACCAAAGACTGACATCAAATCAATGGCGAGTTTTGATTGATCGTCAAGATCAAATTTTCTCTGTTGTGGAAAATAAGCAATATCAACATCACTTCTTTTGTGGATTCTGCCGTCGGTCTGCGAACCGAACAACACCAACAAATCCAGACCGTATTTCTTGGCCAAATTACTTGCCTTTTCTTTTATCTTATCAATTTTTTCCACGAAAATATCATACCACGAAATTGCCCGTTTTGAAATTTTTTAGTTTTGGCGAGGTTCATTTTTATTTATTTAAACTCCAACTTGAGTTTTCAAAAAATCAATTTCCTTGTCGTGCTCGGCAACCAGAGAAATCACAGAACGAACGGCTCTGGTGTTATCTTTTACCTCGTCTCGCAACAAACCGATATCGTCCACCAAAACTTTGAAATCATCTTTGGTAGCAAATTTTTTATCTAGACCATCAATTTTTTTATCCACCGCAATAAAGCCACGAGCGGTCATCATTGCTAATTTATCCAAAGTCATTTTTTCTTTTCTGCCTTTTTTCATAGGATTATTATCTCACATTTTTCTAATTACGGACAAGCTGTTATGATGATGGCCGCGGCGGGCGCGCGGATGGCGTTGATGGTGCCGACAATGGCTTTAGCAAGCACCCAGACTCCCATAATGATGGCGGTGCCGATGACGGCGCCGAGGAAAGCGGTTTTGGCTTTGCCAAGTTGGGTATCGTTGCCGCGCGCCGTTACATACAAAAATCCGGCGTAGACCATAAAAATCACGGCGATAATTACGCCAATGGTCAAAAACACATCCAGCATGTCTTTCAAAAAGCAAAACAGCGTATCGGCCGACAGGGGGTTTTCAAGTGTGGTGGTAATTTCACCTTGGGCAAAAGAAAAAACTGGCAGTATTATGACAAACAAGATAAAAAACAATGCCGCCTTTTTTCCTTTCAAGAATTTCATACAAACATTTTATCAATCATTAGATTTAGACGCTAGGATTGACAAATTCTTAACTTATGCTAGTATCTTGAGCAGATTTTGTCCCCGCTTCCGCGGTGTTGACAATTGAATAAACAACAGAAACAACAGGTAAACCGAAAGGTAAAAAAATGAATAGAATAACAGGAACAAACACCGATAAGTTTAGTGAAGAGACGCAAAAAAAATGGAAAAAGAAAATGTTTTGGTGGTTTCTCATTGTAAACGTTCTGATAACTATCATAGCGATAACCACTATCGTTATCAATCCACAGAATGAACTAAATGTGGGTTACATAACCATAGCGGTGCAACTATTATATGCCGCGCTCAGTATCAAGATTGTGGGACCAACAGAATTGGGCGGTATACTCTTATTCGGTGACCCAAGATGCGAAGTCGAATCAGGATTGGTTATCGTACCGTTTGGTATCTGTGAACTCAGAAAAGAGACGCGCTTGGTTATACAAAGACAATTTCCAGGCGAACCGGAAGAGGTGGACAAATCAAGTACTGACCAGAATACCAAACCGGGGATGGTGCAACCGATTCGAGTCCCAACTGCTTCACCGGAAGCGGTTGACGATGAATTCAAAGCCGACATGACGGCATTCAAAGATGAGCCGATAAACAACCGGATGACACCGGAAGTTAGTATCATCGTCAGGTTCCAGATACGGAAAGGTTCGTACCTGCGTTTTTTAACGAATATTGGGACATTGGACTCTGCTATTAAGCAAATGCGCGACACAACCGAAACGGTGACAGGGATTGAGTTTGCCAAGCGGACTCCCCCATTAATCATCCGTGACCGGGCCAAAATCAACAATTCACTTAAGGATTCTGTTGAAACTTTGGTAGGAGAAAAACCCGATTCCGAACCAGAAGAAAGCTGGGGGGTTAATGTTATCAATGTCCAATTGGTGGATGTTGATTTTGGCAAAACAGTTAATGAGCAGTTGAGAAATGTGATTGCCAAAAAACTTCTAAAACAACAGACCGTTACAACTGCTGAAGGAGCACGACAAGCCCGAGAGCTTGAAGGAGCTGGCGAGAAATCATACTTGACAGATAAGGGCTTAGGCGATGCCGCTGCGAGAGAAGCGCTGTTGAAAGCAGAAGCGGCGGGTATTGACGCATTGCGCAAAGTAACTGGCACAAAAGCCGGTCAATTAGCACTTCACCTAAAAGTGGTGCAGACGGCCCTGCAAAGTGCTAATTACAGCATCATACCGGGTAGCGAACTTTACAGTTCCGTTGGCGGCATTATGGAAATGGCCAGAAAAGTCGGACTTTCCATACCCAATACACCAAAGGGATTGGAAACCAAATAACTGAAAGGAAACTAAACAATGAAAATCGTATTTGTTGGGCTGATTATTGCCATTGTCATTGTTGCGTTTAAGACTCTAGGGAGCGTGATGGCGAAAATTACCCCAGGGAAAATTACCCCAGGGCTTGGCAGTAATGTTGTTGGACAATTCAAAAACATCACCGGAAATATCGGCTGGCTTTTTGCCATCGGTGGACAAGCGTTTTGTTTGATTCTCATTTGGCAGTGCTTTCCGGAATTCTTCGGACATTGGCTAAAGACAAACGGGTTCTGGTTCATTCAACTGGGATTCGTTGTTAGCGTAATTCTGTTGAAATACGCCAAACCGCAAGTGGTCGGATGGGTAGCATTACTTCTGACACTTGTCTGTCTCTTGGTCTCAATGGTATCAGCGGGCAAAAGGAAGTCCCCGACAAACACGGAAACAATCGCGGTCTCTATTCCCAAGTCAGCGACTGACAGGAGGTGGGAATATGGTTGGGTCAAACCGCCGGATGTTAAAGGATTGGTACCGTCCATTAGGCAAGAGAGACACAAAGCGAGAATCGTTTATTATGATCAGTTTCGCTTTGACATCATAATCTACCTGAGAGAAAACGGAACCGAAGCCATTCTTAGTTGGGATAAAGTGAAAAACCCAGACAATGGAGAATGGCGACAGCCGAATCCGGAAAATTACGGGAAATGGTATCTAACTCCTGACTCCAAAACGCAACCGACTTCTTTCAACGGATGGGCAACCAATAAAAAAGGCGAAACCTATCCAATTTGGATGAAAGCTGTTGACTAAGTTCTTAGCATCACAAAACCGAGAAAAGCATTCATTTGCTCCTCTCGGTTTTCTTTTTGGTTTCCCCTCCGTTTTTTCTTGCCGAAGTTTTTATTTTCCAGTTTTCCAAAGAATTTTAAAAAATTACTCATACACTTATAATTTCCTATAGGAAATAATAAGTGTATATAAGGAAAGTTTGATTTACCAGATCAAATCTGGTATTTTTCGAATTTCCCCGAGTCAGACTCGGGGAAAACTTGAGTCTGACTGTAGATTAAAAGGTGCCGAAGATGGATTCCAAAACATCCTTGATTGGTTCGGCTTTAACCAATGCTTTCAAAATCAAGGTGACAATTAACCAAGCGGCGAGGACGAAGATGAAGCCGAAAGCGGCATTGGTGAAAATCGTGTGGGCTTGCTTCATCTTGCCGGTGTCGCCGGCGGAAGTGAGGTAAAGCCAGCCAGCGTAAGCAAACGCCGCCACGGCGACCAGTACCGCCAGATAAATGCCGATGGAGATTATGTTGTTGGCGAGTTGAATGATGCCGTCGAAATCGCACGGATTGGCGTATCCCGGAGGAACATTTGCTTGCTGTTCTGGCGATAGTTTACTTATGTCAATTCCACACGGCACTACCGGCTGGTCCGGCACCCAAACGGCTTGGGCGGTAAAAGGGGTCGCGGTGGCGACGAAAATTAAAACGCAAGTTGCTATAAAAATTATCGGGCGCATTTTATCGTAAAATCAAAATGTAAATATCAAAAATTAAAATTACAAATAATAATTAAAAATTATAAGATTTAAGATTGTCATTTTCCATTTTGATTTTTTAATTTTCAATTTTTCATCAGCTTCCCTACTTCCTCCTCCATCTCCCCCACCGCTTCGCTGGGACGGGCTTTGCCGGACGACACCGACTCAATCATTTCTTTGAACGTTGCCGAGGTTGCCCAGTAATCGGGGTCAAGCCAGCCGCGCGATTTTAACGCTTCGCCATAGAATAACGCGCCGTAAGCGTCAGTCGGTTTCGCCGCCAACAAATCGCGCCGAACGGGCGGCAAACCGCTTTTTTGGCTGAAGGCTTTGAGCGCCTGATTGGAGGTCAGCAGAAAAGCGATGCGGGCGGAATTGGCAATGTCGCGCGATGATTTCAAGACCGCTATGCCGTAAAGCTTGCCGAAGGTCAGCGATTTTTTCGCGCCTTTTGGTTGAGGAAAAGGAGCGACATCGAAGTAAAGATTGGGATTTCTCGCCCGTAAATTGGTTAATTCCGAAGCGAAACCGAAATAAATCGCCAAGTCGCCGGCCAGAAACGCGTCGCGCGAGTCGGTTAAACTTTTGTTCCAAGAATAAGTCAAGCCGAGTGGGTTGGAAAATTGGGTGTAGAAATTCAAAGCGAGCGCGCCGCTGGCGCTGTTGGCGCCGCCGCTCGCCGCAGCGAGCGGCGGCGCCCCAATTTGCAGAAATAACGCCGATAAAATTTCTTTGGCGTTAATGATATTGTCAAACTCGCCCAAAGCGACGGCACTTCGAAAAATGTTGCCGTTCTGGTCTTTGTCGGTAAGCGTCTGCGCCAAAGAAATAAATTCATCCCAGACGGTAGGCGGTTTCGCTAAACCGGCTGTAGCGAAAATGTCGCGATTCCAATACATTACCAATGGGTTAACGCTAAAAGGCAAAGCGGCAACGCCGGTCGCGGTTAAAAACAATTCGCCTTCGTCCAAGTAAGTGTCGCGAAAAATTCTTTCGGACAGACTTTCAAAAGGAATTTCAAAAATCTTGGAGCGCAATTTAAGCAAAAGATTTTCGGGGATAATAATCAAGTCGGGACTATTGCCGGCCGCCAGGGCTTCTATCAAATCGCCGTAAAAAACCGCCGGTTGTTTTTCGGTGTAATTGACTTTGAAAGTTTCATCCCTTTGCTCCTGGAAAGCTTCTTGAATGGCGGAAAATTGCTCGGTGGGAATGATGCCCCAGACCTCGGCGGTCGGAAAATTCTGTCCAGCCGAAGAGCCCTTATAGCGGGAAAAAAGAATCAGGCCGCCGAGCGCCATCGCAACGAAGACGGAAAGTAAGACAAGTTGGAAAATTGTAATTCTCTTCATTTTTTCACAAATACTAAACCATAATGATGAGCGCCGGCGTCAATCGTTCGTTCCAAAGAAAAACCGACGGCTTCAAAAAGCGTCTGCGCTTTTTCTTTGCCAAAGATGTCTTTTTCTTGCGGACCAAGGCCGCCGAAAGAATCAGTCCAATCAATTGCCAAAATTTTGCCGTTTGGTTTTAGAACTCGTGCCGCTTCTCGCGCCAGACATTCTTTTTTTTCAATTTGAAACAGCAAATTTGAGACGATTATCCGGTCCACCGAACTGTCTTTAAGTTTCGCGCCGCCTTCCTTTTCCAAATCGCCCCAGACAATTTCGATGTTCAGGATTTTTTTTGCCACCGCTTCTTTTTTAAGCCGCGTCAGAAGCGCTTGCTGGATGTCAATGGCGAGCACTTTGCCTTTGTCGCCGACCAACCGGGCGGCGGTGAGAACGTAAAAACCGCTGCCGGCGCCGAAGTCCGCCACCCACATTCCCTTTTGCAAGTCAAACTGCTCAAGATTTTTTTCCGGGTCGGTGAACACGATATTAAAATTTCTAATTACTAATTTCTAATTATCAAAAGAACCTTCATAAGATACATCATATAACATCAAAGCAAAAGGGCAAAGTGGAAAAACTCGGCTGTTGTGGTATCGTGTATTTAGTTATTTGGCTAGAACATCTGTTAAGCAGATGTTCGCCCGTCCACCTTCGGTGGATTAGGGAGGAGTGCCGGCCAGCCCGAGGCTGGTCGGCCTTGGGCCGAAGCGGTAAATATAGTGTCCTCGTATGTTTTATGTCTATATATTAAAAAGTGTTCGGACTGGTAAACTGTATAAAGGTTCCACCAGTGATTTGCGAACTCGGGTTAATGGACATAATTCTGGGAAAACAAAGTCAACAAGGGCTGGTAGGCCGTGGAGATTGATTTACTACGAGGCCTTTCTCAATAAGAGTGATGCTTTGCGTGAGGAAAAATTCTTAAAATCTGGAAAAGGTAAGGAGCGGATTAAGTATTTGTTCCAAAGTGGTAATATTGATATAGAAAAACAACTGGAGGAGTGCCGGAGCGGTTAACGGAACGGTTTGCTAAACCGTGGACCTCTTTAAAGGGTCTCGTGGGTCCGAATCCCACCTCCTCCGCCAATTGGGAAAATGCAAATTTGAAGAGGTTGTCTCGTCCCGCCGTCGGCGGGACTCGGCTAGGATTTGAAAGGGCTTTTTGGGCGAAAAAGAAAAGGATTTATCAACAAAGGGCAAAAGAAATTTGTCGGCTAGCTACCCCGTAGAAGCGTGAGTTTTTTACACAAGTTCTAGAATGAAGCGCAATGAAACATCTCAAAAGGCGTTAAATAGCTGAGTCTTTTTCTTGGACGGCGATTTAATAATTC